>JANYBY010000057.1 GCA_025360565.1 Bacteroidota bacterium | reverse complement strand
GGCGGCAAATAGTGTTTGGCAGAAATCCCAATAACTATCGGAACCATTTTTGTTTTTAATCTTGAATTTTTTCGCTAAAAATTATAGTGTGCTCTTCCAACTCTTTAATAAGCGGTAAATAAATTTCTTTTTTTGTAGGGATCTGTACACCATATAACTTAAACTTACCCGTTAAAAAATTCTTTACCGTAATGGCAAGCGGCAAACCAACCGTTAAGGCCATGGCCGTGTGATGATCGTCTTTACCAATTACCACCAAGGATGAGTTTAATTTTTGAAGAGTTGTTTGCCCCGGTAATGTATATTCAAACTGATGCTGCATAACGATCATATCTTTATCGTTGGGTTTTAATTTCCACTTTTCTTCCAATAAAGCTTGTAGCAACTGCGCCGCACTGCCTTCCGCCACCGTTATTTTTTTATCCGAAAATAATTCCAAATACTCCAGCATCTTTTCGATCTCTACATCGTACCCGCTTCCCATAAAAGTTTTTAATTTTGCTTTTGTGCTGCCGCTTCCGTTTGGTAAAAAAGAATTTATTAAACCCCCGTACGTTAATTTATTCGCGTTTGTAATTTTTAAGGTATCGTCAGTCAATCCTAATTTTACAAACACGTTCCATGCTTTGCAATAGCCATGCTGACGAAGGGTGCCGCGCAACATAGTTTTAACGGATGCCAGGCCGTATTCATTAATATACCCAATACTATCGCGGTTAGCATACGCGTCAAATTTGCCTGTTCCTTCTATTTCAATTTCGTTTGTTTGGGTAAATAAACGGTTGTAGGGAATAAATTTTAATTCGCCGTTCTCTAAATACTGAGCCGTGCCCTGCCCTGCCAACACAACGTTTCGGGGGTTCCAGCTAAATTTATATCCCCACGGATTATCGTTACTTTCCGGCGCAACCAATCCGCCGCAATACGATCTGAATGCCGAAATTTCTCCGCCCTTACTTTTTATTTCATCTATCACTTTCATAGCACTGGCATGATCAATGCCGGGATCTAATCCGCACTCGTTCAACAATAAAATATTTTTATTCTTCGCTTCTTTATCAAGCGCCTTCATTTCTTCGCTCACATAACTCGCAGTTGCAATATGTTTGCCAAACTCAACACAATCTTTTGCAACAGCGCCATGCATAAAAGCCGGCAGCATTGAAATGATGAGATCGTGCTCACGAATTACTTCACGGCGTTTTTCCGCATCGTTTATATTAAAGCTAATGGCTTTGGCGTTTGCATGGCCTGCAGTTTTTTCTTCCGCCAAATTTTTATCGGCATCGGCAACCGTTATTTTCCAATTAAATTCGCCCGACTTCTTTAAAAGATAATCTATTAACGAAGTCGCCGAACGCCCCGCCCCTATGATCAAGATGTTTGCCATGCTGTAAAAGTAAGGTTTTTGGATGAAGGAAGAGTGTGATGATATTCACAGTCCCTACAACTATCGGGATCACTGATTACGAGATTAATTATTAAAATCTGTGAAATTTGCGAAATCTGCGGCGCTTTAATATTCCATTCTTTTAATTTGATTTTCTTTTTTGTTACATTTATCCATTCCAATTATTCAAAAAAAATGAATGTTATTTTATTCGACAACCCGGGTGCATGGAAAAACTTATTGCCCTTAACTTACACTCGTCCGGTTTCTGAGATAAGAATTGGCATTTTAACCATAAAACAAAAATGGAATCTGTGGTTAAAAACTTCCTGCAGTTATCAAACCGAAAAATACCTCAGCCAAAAATTTACCTTAAAAGAAACCGGTAATTCACTTTTTATCAGTTCTCATATTTGTCCTGATAAAAATGTATGCAAAGCCATAAAAAAATTAAAAGCGGGAGAAGCGCTTGTAAATAACAATAATATTATAGCGCATAACGGCCCGCAAAATAAGATCACTAAAAAAACCGAATACGCTTTGCCGCTTTTTGAAATAACTCATGTTTGGGATATTTTTAAAAAAAATGCCGAAGCCCTTACTGCAGATTTTGAATTATTAACCGCAGGTAAAAGATCGCAAAAAATAAGCAGTACGGTAACCATTATCGGGAAGAAGAATTTAGTGTTCTTTGAAAAAGGCGCAAAGGCCGAAGCCTGCATCTTAAACACAAGTACCGGGCCTATTTACATTGGTAAAAATGCCGAAATAATGGAAGGTTCGGCAATACGCGGACCGTTTGCTTTGGGCGAACACAGCACCTTAAAATTAAATACAAAAATTTACGGCGCCACCACCATAGGGCCCGAATGCAAGGTGGGTGGCGAAGTTAGCAACTGCGTTATTTTTGGCTTTACCAACAAGGCACACGATGGTTTTATTGGCAACTCGGTTATAGGCGAATGGTGCAACCTCGGGGCCGATACCAACAGCAGCAACTTAAAAAATAATTACGGTAATATTAAGCTGTTTAATTACGCACAAAACAGATCCACAGATTCGGGTTTGCAATTTTGCGGTTTAATAATGGGCGATTACAGTAAAAGCGGAATTAACACCATGTTTAACACCGGCACTGTTGTGGGTGTTGGCGCTAATATTTTTGGAGGAGGATTTCCCGCAACACATATTCCCGCGTTCAGCTGGGGCGGCGCGCAAGGCTTTGAAGTATACCAAACCGAAAAATTATTTGAGACCTCGGAAAAAGTTTTTGAACGCCGCAATTTAAAATTTGGCATCACCGAAAAAGAAATTTTATTGGAAGTGTTTAAGATGACAGCGGAATACCGGCGCTAAACTAACCCTGCCTACCGGCAGGCAGGCACGGATCCCGATAGCTATCGGGAACGAAGAACACGGAGTGCCGCGGAGTTTTAATTTTTTTATGGCTACCGGATTCTATATTTCAATTTTATCTCCAAAACAATAAAACGATACGTTCGATCACAAAACTAAAATAAAATCTGTGTTTCTCTGTGCTCTCTGTGCCTCCGTGGTTTTTGGTCTCGCATCGCGACTCCGCTCGATGTGACATGCTCGACCTGACAGACGAGAGACGTTAGGCGTTTAGTCTCAATACCCAATACTCACATCTCAATACTAATAAGCCCTCACATGTTTGCCTTCCACATAATTTATAAAGGCTTTGTTGCTCACTTTATTTCCGCCGGGTGTTGGATAATTTCCGGTAAAATACCAATCGCCTAAGTTATCAGGGCAGGCATTGTTTAAGCCTTCAATACTTTGATAAATAATGTCGAGTTCGGCGTTTAGATCAGCAGGCCTTAACAGATCGGCAATTTTTTTAGAAACTTGTTCGGCTGTAAATGAAGCGTAAATTTCTTTTACCAAATTAACTTGTTCTTCTTTTGGTTTTTCAACTTCCAATAAAGTTCTTTCGTAAACTTCGCGAATAAAATTTTCTTTGCCTGCATCTTTTAACAGAGCAATGGCCGCTTCAAAAGCGATAAATTTATTTAAAATGGCCATATCAATACCATAACAATCAGGATATCTTATTTGCGGGGCCGAACTTACAACCACAATTTTTTTAGGTCCAAGCCGATCCAGTATTTTTAAAATACTTTTCTTTAAAGTTGTACCGCGCACAATACTGTCATCTAAAACAACCAGATTGTCAACGCCTTTTTTTACAATGCCGTAGGTAATATCGTAAACCAAATTCATTAAACTATCTCTGCTCTCATCATCGGTAATAAAGGTTCTTTGCTTGGCATCTTTAATAACTACTTTGTGAATGCGCGGGTGGCGGTGTAGTATTTTTTCGAGGTCGGCTTTATTTAAATTTCCTTTTATATTTAAAATTTGTTCGGCTTTATTGGCATTGCTAAAACTGTCAATACCCTCAACCAGCCCGCCAAACGCCACCTCGGCGGTATTTGGTATATAACTGAAAACTGTATTTTCCAGATCGTGATTTACGCTTTTTAAAACACTTTGGGTTAAATTTTTTCCGAGTAAATTTCTTTCTTTATAAATTTCAGCGTCGTTTCCCCTGCTAAAATAAATTCTTTCAAAGGAGCATGCTTTTCTTTCTAAGGGCGCAACAATTTCTACTTCATTGAACTCTCCTGTTTTTTTTATGATGGCTGCATGGCCCGGTTTTAATTCGTGCACATCTTCAAAAGCCGCGTTAAACACGGTTTGTATCACCGGCCTTTCGCTGGCAATTACAACCACCTCATCATCCTTATAATAATATGCGGGACGAATTCCATGCGGATCTCTTAACACAAAAGCATCGCCATGCCCTATCATACCGGCAATTACATAACCCCCATCCCAACGCTTACTGCTTTCGATCAAAATCGCGGGTACATCAATATTTTGCTGAATAAGTTTACTTATTACTTCGTTTTTTTCTTCTGTTTCTTTAAATTTTTTAAATAAACGGTCGTTGTCTTTATCTAAAAAATGTCCAATTTTTTCCATTACCGTAACGGTATCGGCTTTTTCGCGCGGATGCTGGCCAAGTTCCACCAAGTGGTCGAAAAGCTCATCCACATTGGTTAAATTAAAATTGCCGGCAATAACAAGGTTACGGCTCATCCAGTTATTTTGCCTTCTGAAAGGGTGGCAGCTGTGAATGCTGTTTTTACCGAAAGTGCCGTAGCGCAAATGCCCTACCATTAACTCGCCTAAAAAAGGGATATGATCTTTTTGCCATTGGGCATTTTGGTATTTATTCGGGTATTTTGCCTGAGCTTCAATAAACATATCGTTTATTTTGCCAAAAATATCCTGCGAGGCCTTTGTTTTAATGGACCTCATGCGGTCTATATAAGAAGTGCCGGGTACAGCATCCAGCTTAATAGTTGAAATTCCGGCCCCATCCTGCCCGCGATTGATCATTTTTTCCATGATCTGGTTCAGCTTATGCAAACCGTACCTTGCCGAGCCATATTTGGTTTTATA
This sequence comes from Bacteroidota bacterium, assembly GCA_025360565.1. Lineage (GTDB taxonomy): Bacteria > Bacteroidota > Bacteroidia > B-17B0 > Aurantibacillaceae > Aurantibacillus. The sequence continues at coordinate 4,584 of JANYBY010000057.1, read as the reverse complement.
ATACGCTAAAGGCTTTAAAAGCCTTATCAATGTTACACCGCACTCATGATGGATATTATCGCTCATATTTTAAGAAACCCAAAGTTAGAGTTTTCTAAGGCAAATTGCTTATTATTTATCCATTTTTATCATCCTTCTCTTATAATTGGCTTATTCGACTTTTCAACATAAAAAAATAATAATTATGCCCTGCACCCAACGTTTTTTTGAGCTTTTACGTACTAATTAGTATATTTGAGAACTCAGTTAAATTAACTAAAATCGTATAATAATGATTAAGAACAGGTTTTTTTTACTTTTTATTACTTTGTCGCTTTTTTGCGGCATTAATAAAGCTAAAGCGCAGATCAGCCCAAGCGTTGCTATTGCACTAAATGAATACTGCGTGGGTAACTTTGCTATTTCGGACAATTTTGGTTACACAAGTGATTGGTTAGAGATCTATAACGCACACACAGCCTCGGTAACCTTAAACGGTTATTATTTAAGCAACGATAGAGCTAATTTATACAAGTGGAAATTTCCCTCAACCTTTACCCTGCCAATTAACGGCTTTGGTATTGTTTACCTAAGCGGGCGCGATGTAACAAAACAAGTAGGTAATAACTGGTATCACCATGCCAGCTTTAATGTTGACCAGTGTAAGAATCAATGGCTCATTTTAACAACCCCGCAAGGTGTTATACGCGATTCTATTTTTGTTCAAAAAACCCAGGCGGGGCATAGCCGGGGGCGGGCACAGGACTATAGCACTATCGGCGTGGGAGCCTGGAAGTTGTTTCCTATTCCTTCATTTTCTTTAGGAAATCCTAGCTCAGGGTATTATACCGATTATGCTACAATACCAACCATGACACCGGCTGCAGGCTGGGGACATAACGGAGAAAGTTTAGACTTTTTTTTAGGAGGCAATCTTCTCAATCCTTATTATTCTGATGATACTTTAAATTGTTTTCAAATAGCTTATACAACCGATGGCAGTGTGCCTTGTTTGGGTTGTACTAGCACACAATTGTATACTTCTTTTTCCGCATTAACAATATTAGATAATCAAATGTTCAGGGCAATTACTTTCCCTAAAACACCCGGTCAATTACTTCCAACCACGTATAGCTATTCACCAATGCTCTGCATTCCTCAGGTAACAACCTATTTGCCAAGTTTTATCGAAACCAATACCTACTTTTCCGAATCAAATGGAAGTTTTGATAATATTGATCCGAAATTTGGCGTAATGTCCATCGCGGTAAATATACCCGATACCAATTGGTTTAATTCTGTGGGCGCTAATCCCGGCCCGCAGGTTCACGTTGAGTATTTTGAAAATAAAAAACAAGTGGTGGAAGGTTACGCGCAGCTTTATCACCCTATTAATGAACAATGGGTAACAAAACAAAGAGGTTTTTACGTTACTATTGACGACCGGCGTGGCTTTGGCTGTAATTTTGAAGGGCCTATTTTTAATAACCCAACTTTGGGCGTATCATCCCGAACCGTTTTTCCTACTCTGCATGTTTATGCCGGCGATATTGAAAGCCATTCCAATAAGTCTTTCGGAGCCGGCGGTGTTTCTTATGGAACCGGTATAAGAGATGTTTTTATACAATCTTTAGCGGCTAAAAATAATTTAAAGGTGAGTCCTTTGCACATTAAACCCCTTATTACTTTTGTAAATGGCAATTACTTGGGTGCATACGACCTAAGGGAAGTTTACGATAAGTATTTTGAGGGGTATAACAGCGGGCAGCCGAAAGACTCGTTAATGCTTCAGTCTTATCATAATGGGGATGCCTTTGTTCAAAATCAATTAGACGGCCGCTTTAGCGACCCCGTAAGTGTTGGTTTGCCTAATAATATTTACAGGACCGAGGTTTATAACGCTGCAATAAATGTGCCCATTATAAACCCGACCAATTACAATAACTTGATGAATAAATTGGATAAAGAAAGTTTTATTGATTACATGATCTTGAACAGTTATGTAATGAACAGCGATATATGGAATTATAATGTGGCTTTTGGCAGAGGAACATCTTTAAGCAAACCCAATCATAAATGGCATTATTATTTATGGAACACGCCTGCTACATATACGTTTCAGGCCATAAATACCAATTCGCTAATATACAGTAGCCCATACACTAACCCCTGTGCAGAATACACCACTTCTTGTGTAAACTGTGTTAGCGCGTTTGGAGGAAATTCAGAGGGTTTAGTTATGAGAAGATTAATGGATCCTATTCAAGGGAATCCAAGTTTTCAGTTAGATTATAAGAACAGGTATCAGGATCTGTTGAACGGGCCCTTAAGGTGTGATAATGTTTTATCTCATTTTGACGCTGTTACAGCATTATTCAGAAAAGAAATGAAATATCATGAAGATATCAGTTCTATTCCAACCGGATCATTCGCCCTTCCTAATATTGATGCATGGGATACAAATATTGTTCATCTAAGAAAGATCGTTGAAAAACGATGCGATTATATGAGGCTTGCGTTTAGTACAATTAATAGTTGTTACGGCATGTTAGGGCCATGGCCAATTTCGGTGGATGTTTACCCTGCCGGTGCTGGAACCGTAAAATTAAATACTGTGGTGTTGCCAAATTATGTTTGGAACGGGCAGTATTTTTCAACCCAATTAAGTTTTAAAGCAGCGTCAACAAACACAAATTATGTTTTTCACCATTGGGAATTTGTTTCGCACGTAACTAAAAACGCAGCGCCATTAAGTTTAGATTCTGTTGCCATAGATTTTAACCAGGCCGAAACCGTAAGAGCGGTATTTACCGATGTTACGGCAGATATTGTGAACGGAGACATTGCCATTCCAACCGGCTTTTCGCCCAACGGTGATGGTAATAACGATGATTTTAAACCTTTAGGCGCGGCAGCCTATGCTCACGATTACGATTTTAAAGTATTTAACCGCTGGGGGCAAGAAGTTTTTAGAACTACAGAGCCTGCCAAAGGTTGGACCGGTTTTGACCCCGATGGAAAACAATCGCAAACGGGGGTTTATGCATATTTGATCTCGTATAAAAATGTTTATAACGAGTCGAAAATTAAAAAAGGAAATGTAACTTTGGTCAGGTAAAAATACCCGGCTTTAAACTTTATGAAAAAGATAAATTACTTCTGTGTATTGCTTTTGTTGTTTGGGTTAACAAGTGGGGTTAGGGCGCAAGACATTCATTTTTCTCAGGTGCTCGAAACGCCTTTGTTTCTCAGTCCCGCAAATACCGGTTTTTTTGGCGGATATTTCAGGGCCATTGCCAATTACCGCAATCAGTGGAGTTCTATGGGCAATCCTTATCAAACCCTTGGTGTTTCGTTAGATGGTGGTTTATTTAAATCTAAAAGGCGCAAAGCTTTCATGGGTATTGGTTTTACTTTGTTTAATGATAGAGCCGGTGTTGCTGCACTTCAAAAAACAAATGCGTTATTGAATGTAAGTGGAGTAGTAAAATTAAGCAAGCGCAGTGTAATGAGTGTTGGTCTTTGCGGCGGTGTTGATGCAACCAACGGTAACTATAATAAATTAACGTATGCCTCTCAGTTTGATGGGAATTCGATTGACCCTACCCGATTGAACGGCGAAACAGTTGTTTACCGGCAATTTACCACAACCGATATTGGCGCAGGAATTACTTACGAATACAATACAGTTAAAAGCGATGCCGATCATGATGACGTTAGATCTTTTAAAGCTTCTTTCGGGGCGTTTCACTTAAACAGGCCCAATCAAGAATATGGTGCAGGTTCGGTTTACAAATTACCAATAAGAATGGCGTTAACATTAACCGGACGTTTAGATTTGGAAGACACTAAATTTTCGCTTGTGCCTGCAATTGTTTATCAGCGCCAGGCCAATGCGTATACTTATTTGATTGGTACTTATGGTAAATACCGTACAAGGGTTGGTACAAAAACAACCGGCCAAAAAACCGAAAACGGAATTGGCGCCGGAATATTTTATCGCGGTAAAGATGCCTTTGTTTTTAAATTACTTTACGAAATGGGCGATTATGCCATTGGCGCTTCTTATGATATGAATGTTTCGGCATACAGAACAGCTTCTAAATATTTTGGCGGTATTGAAGTAAGTTTACGTTATAACATGCTTGCCGGTTCTTTATTTGAAGCCCGCAGAGAATACAAATAAAATCTCCGATTATTTGATGGTGGTAATAATATTTGCCTTCCTCTAATTTAGCCGTTAGAACCTTGCTTATATTGTGGATCAAACGATATTTCAGGGGAAAGAAAAGAATAGGGTTGATTTTACCAAAACCAAACGCCCTTTTTTGCCACAGATTTAACGGATTTACGCGGATTTTTTCACGGATTATTTGAAAAGAGTATTAAAAAATCAATCTGTGTTTCTTAATTTGTGGGAATCTGTGGAATCTCTGGCAAAGGAAGATTTATTAGTCACCACGTTCTCTGCTAGATACAATATTGTTTCAAAATTTTAATATATTAGCATCGGTTACAACTTACACATGAAAAGATCTTCCATAATTATTATCACTTTACTTGTAATACTTTGCGGGTTGTCAATAGTCCTGTCATGGCCGCCAG
>JANYBY010000055.1 GCA_025360565.1 Bacteroidota bacterium | reverse complement strand
AAACTGGTAAAATTGCGCAATTATCTGAGCTGTTTTTAGGTATATACCGCTCCGCGCTTGTTCCGTAGGGAAAAATTGAAAGTGAACGGAATTAATGGTATCAAGCCTTCGGGAAGCTCCGCTCCTTTCTGGACGGGACCTCCAACCAAATAGTAGCCGCCCCAAAAGGCGGCTTTTGTTTTTAAGGTTGCTGCAGATTAACACAGATTAATAGAGAAGCACGATGCAATAAGCTCTTCGTCTTTTGCTCCCAAAAGATATCGTGATTAGAGCGAAACTCCATAATTTTTAAACCGCCATGGTGTGAAATTCTGTTTTTCAAACCCCAAAAAAAACATATAAGGTAATATAAGTATAACGACCCCTTATATGGTTAAATCAAGTAGGTGAAATGTTCAAAGATCATTTAAAGATCCACATCAAAACGGGATACTTTTATTTTTGGATCAACGCAAGCGAAATAAAGTACCGGAAAGCAATTTTATGAATGTAATATATAAAATGAAAATCATTTTTATATCTTTATATACCATCATCTAAAATCATTATGCAAAACATAACAAAATGCCCATGGTGCCGTACAGAATTTATAGACCCGAGCTTTTCTAATTGTACAAATTGCGGAGGCACTATTGAACATCAAAAAAGCAGCGGTGATGCAGGGCCAAAGCCTGCACCCGCACCAAGAGAACTGCCAAAAAAGTTTGTAAAGCGCATTAAGTACACAGGTAATGTTATGACCATTATTGGTATGGTGTTTACTATCCCGTTATTTCCCACTGTAATTTTCCCCATCATTGGAATTTTTTTATGGAAAAAAGGAATTAAAGAGGCTAACGATGAATTAATACCCTTGCAACACGGTACGGTTGTAGCGGGCGAGGTGAGCGAAATTATTCACGACACAAGTAAAAGGATAAATAATCAATCGCCCTACATTGTATATTTTTTATTTACAATTGGTGGAAATAAATATAGTGGTAGTGTTGGCAACATATTTACCCGCCGCGAATTATTAAAACAACCAGGCGAAAAAGTTTGGGTAGTTTATATGCCCGAGAACCCTGAATTGAGTAGCTTGTGGCCGCCTTTGGTGTGATTCTTGCTTTACAAAAGGGAATTACCATCTGCCTTTCTCAATCCCTCATCGTCGCCTCAACATCTTTAGGAAAAAGTTTTGGAAAAATATAAGGCGCATATTTTATTGGAAAATTTATTTTAACCGGTGATCTTAAGGCTTCAGATTCGCTAAGCAAAAGTTCTTTGGCTATCAGATCATTCATTATTCTACGGGCAATGTTCTCAGATTTGCCGGTAATACGCGGCATTTCACCTCTTATTATGCTTCCTTTTAAAATAGCTTCCTCCAAAATATAACGGCTTTCTTTTTCCAGTTCTCCGCGTACGGCCATGATCTCAACAAACTCTTTGATGCGTGTTAGAACTTTATCGGGTTCAAATAGCGAGATCATAAATTTGGTTTGGTCTATGGCGGTCTCTAAAAAGAAAATGCAAAACTCAGCAAGAAATTTTTCCGATAAATTTCCATGGCCATCATAATTATTCCATCGCTTTTGATCTGCGTTATGCAAAGCAGTATAATAATCGTTATTTCTTACTGCCAGTCCTCTTGAAATTGACCACAGCCCATTGCCATCAATTTTCTCAATAATTGTAGCGGCCTCTGTAATTAATCTTACAACTCTTCCGTTGCCGTCCAAGAAAGGGTGGATCCATGCTAAACGGTGATGTGAAGCGGCAATGGCAATGATCCTTTCTATAGGATCGGGTATTTTACCGGGAGCATAACCATCAGTAAAAAAATTTAAAAAGGCAGGAAGTGATCCGGCGGCCGGACCAACGTGATGACCAACTTCAACTTCTGTTTTTCTCATGGAACCGGGAATTACTTCCAGTTTATTTCCCGATTTGGTTTCCACAGTTTTATATTCTGCAGGCATGTGCTCGTAAAATTCTTTGTGAAGCCAGCTGATAAATTTCCAGTCGTAAGGATTGGTTACGCCGGCCAACTTTTCTTTCATATGATGGTTCACCAAAACATGAGCGCGACTTTCCAGTTGTAATAATTTTTTCTTTGGTTCCTTTGAATAATTTTTTTTGAGTGCTTTTTCAATTTCCAAAGGATGTGTGTTGTGCCCTTCTATAAGATTTGAATAATAACTATTCATGGGCTCAACCAATTTAACTATAGCTGAACGTGTAATTGGATTAAATGCCGAGCTCAGTTTAGAGGAATGCTTTAAAAGCTCAGCCGCCAGTTCGCGCAATGTGGTATTCGGCCCTGGAAAAAGGGGCGTCATGGAGCTTGGCAGGTGATATAATTCCGGTGCGGGCATAGTACAAATATACAAAAAATATGCGGAATATAATGAGGGATATTATTTTATAATATTTAATTGATAATCAATTAAATATGTTAAACAAATGTTTGTAAATATTAAAAATATGCGGAATATAATGCGGATACTTTTTTGCTAAATTTTACCACAAATTAAATGTTAATTAAAAAAAACCAAAACCGTAACTTTTAATATATACCCAACTTATATTTGTACCACCATTTTGTAAATGAAAACCAAATTTGTACTTATTATTTTACTGGCAGTTTGCTTAACAAGCTTTAGCAGCTGTGCCATGTTCCGCCCCAAAAATAAATGCGATTCCTGCCCCGGGTTCAAGCATAAACATTAAGCTTTGTGCAAAAGCCTTAGCCGTTCTTCATTTTTTCGTTGGCTTGTATGCACCACAGCAATTCTTTTAAAAAGGCGGCGGCTCTTTTATCAGTAGCGGTTTTATCGGTTGGGGTACCGTTCTCATCAAAAGCATCCTGCACTTTTGGTACCGGAAAAGTGGCGGGCACTATCAACGCGGTCATTTTCCATAAAGTAAACTGTAAACTTGTAATTGCCTGGCTGCCCCCAAACGCCCCCGCCGAAACCGTTGAAATAGCAATGGGTTTGTGATGCCACTCATCGTTCAAAAGATCAATAACATTTTTTAAAGCTGCCGGGTAACCGCCGTTGTATTCGGGTGTAACAATAATTACGCCCTGAGAGTTTTTAATTTTTTCTGCAAACTCAATTGTTTTTTTGTCGGGATCGGTTTGAAATTTTAAACGTTCGGTAAAAATAGGAAATTGATATTGATCAAGGTCCAATATCTCTACCTCGGCCAGTTTATTTTCTTCAGTATATTTTTTTAAATAAGTGGCTACACGGTTACTATTTCGTTTAACGCGTACGCTCGATAAAAGGATGACAATGTTTGGCATATTTTTTTTATAAAGTTAGAGTAAATTTTAAATGATATTAAAAAATGCGCCTTTTATAGTTCAATAATTATGCTTTATTTTACCCGGATGAAAATACCATATTTAATTTTTTTATTCTTTATAAGTACTTTGAGCCAAGTAATTGCTCAGAGCCGGGAAATAGATTCGCTAAAACAAATTATAAAAAACACTAAGGAAGATACGATCAAGGCAAAGGCACTGAATTATTTAAGCTGGAAAGTACTAAATATTGGAAATTATGACAGCTCTTTGCTGATTGCGAATGATGCAAAGACACTTTCGATAAAACTTGGTTTTAAAAAAGGCATTGCCTCCGCTTATCTTAATATTGGAAATGTTTATTCAAACAAAGGTGATTATGATGAAGCCTTAAAGAATTATTTTTCCTCTTTAAAAGTAAGGCAGGAAATGGGTGATAGAAAGGGGATATCGAGTGCTTACAATAATATAGGTACTGTTTACTCAGATCTGGGAAATTACGCCGAGGCACTCAAGAATTATATTGCCGCTTTAGAGATCAGGAAACAGATCGGGGATGAGGCCGGTATTGGTACTAGTTACAATAATATTGGAACTGTTCATATGGACCAGGGCAATTATCCTGAAGCCTTAAAAGATCTTTACACTTCGTTAAAGATAAAAGAAAAACTTGGCGATAAGAGCGGTGCGGCCGACGCTTACAGTAATATCGGCAACATTTGTTACAGGCAGTTAAATTATACAGATGCTCTCAAGAATTTTTTAATGGGGTTAAAAATACGGGAAGAACTTGGGGAGAAGATTGGGGTGGGCCGCGTGTCAAATAATTTAGGAAACGTTTTTTTTGACCAACGAAATTTTCCGGAAGCCAATAAATGGTATTATGCTTCTTTAAAGATCAGGGAGGAGATAGGGGATAAGTTCGGTATAGGGGATTCGTATCTGAGTATAGGGAATGTTTTTTTTGAACAGGGTAATTATCCAGAGGCCCTGAAGAACCAATTTGCTGCTTTAAAGATCAAAGAAGAGATCGGCGATAAAAATGGTATGGCGCAGATCTTTGTAAATATTGGAGGTATTTATAAAAACTTAAAGAATTACAAAGAAGCAGAAATATTTAGCATAAAAGGAATGAATCTTGCCCGGGAAAATGAATATATGGAAACTTTAAAAAATGCGAACAGTCAATTAAGTGAAATATATACCGCTATCGGCAGTTATAAACAGGCTTTGGAATATTATAGATCATTTGTTGCGGTAAAGGATAGTCTCTTTAATAAAGAAAACACCAAAAGATCAGTGCAGGCCCAGATGAATTATGAGTTTGATAAAAAAGAATCTGCCGCCAAACTTGAACAGGAAAAGAGAGATGCCATGGCACATGAAGAAAAACAAAAACAATTAATTGTAAGAAACTTTTTCATAGCCGGCTTTGCTTTTGTGTTAATGCTTGCCTTATTGATTTTAAGAGGTTACAAAAATAAGCAAAAAGCAAATTTGATCATTACCAGGCAAAAGGAAGAAGTTGAAAAAGCAAAACATATCATAGAAGAACAAAAAGAAGTTGTTGAAGAAAAACAAAAAGAGATTCTTGATAGTATACGGTACGCTAAACGAATACAAACCGCTTTGATAACCTCGGAAAAATACATTGAAAGAAATTTGGATAAATTAAATAATGGAACCGGAAGTTGAAACAGAGATAGAGGTTAAAACGTCCGCCGCGGTGGACGAAGAGCGCCAAACCATTGTGCATTGCAGTATTGCCAGCGCCGACGAAAATTACGCGTACCGCATTTGGCCAAGTACTTTTTTAATTGAACAGGGCACCGGCAAACAAGCTAAATTAATTACAGCCTTTAATATTTCGTTTGCACCACAATGGACACTGAACGATGGCAAAGGGTTTACACTTATATTTGAAGGGTTGAGCAAGAGTTGTTCGGTGTTTGATCTGAAGGAAATTATTCCGCAGGCCGGCGGTTTTGAGATTACAGGGATCAGACGCAATAATAGCGATGTGTATCAGGTGAGTTTTTAATTCTTTTCAAAATAAAAAAGCCGGGTACTCATTCCGGCTTTTTAAAAACATGAAATTTGCAAACCGTATCCCACTATAACTTTGGTTTTAGTGTCGGTGCGATGGATGATTTACTCTATAACCGCAGTAAAAGTAAACGATAACTATTAACATAATCTGTACTTAATGTAAAGGCAATGTTGTTAAACGTTTTAGAATGATATTTATATAAACATTTAATGAACAATAGTGTAAATTAAGATCTTAAAGTTTAATCATGCCAAAAAAAGAAATTCCAATTTTTAAACCCGGGCCATTCGGTAAATTTTTTTATTATCTCTCAGAAAGTTTAAATTTTCTTTTTTTAATTATCATTATTCCGGCCTTAAGTATAAATTTAATAATGTACGTATGGGCAATGATCAATGAACGGTCTGTCCCGATTCGTTTATTCACTTATGAAAACGGAGTGTGGAGCTGGATGTACCAGTTACAAAACTTAATAGGCATTCTTTTTTTATGGCTGTTCGTTTACATGATAAAGCAAAATGTAACCGATCTTATTTCTTCAAAAGAAACTGCTTTAATAAAGATATGGCATAAGGGTATAGACTATACCGGCCATACTCCGGGTATAAAAACTTATTATATAAAGGGCGAGAAGGAGAGTTTTGCCATTACCGAAAAAGCCTATAATAAATTAAATGTGGGCGATACCGTTAAAATAAAGTACACTAAAACGCAGCGAAATGTTAGGATGATAACCCTATTAAAAAGCTCCGTTTATACTTAGACTGAAAGGCCAGTGGTAAAAATTTAACCAATGAGTGAGTTTGTTTTTTAAATAAATGTGTTTACCTTTTCCGTCGTATTTCAAAATGAAAAAAAGCGCTATCCTTTTCCTGGTTCTTTCTCTTATCGTCGGTTCTTATGGCTATTGGGGCTTGTTTTCACAAAGCGGAATGGAAAAGTACGATGAGATGGACGGCTTTATTCCTTTTTTTATTTTAATAGGTGGCTGTATCTTGTTTCTTGTTTTTTTAATTCTGTGTATTATATTACTTTTTAAAAGAAAAAAGTAGCAGAATTATTTTTTTGGTTGTTTTATTTTTTCAAGCACTTCCTGCGCGGTTTGCAATTCTTCGGGGGTTACGGCGCCATAATTAAAAGTGTTTTGTTTCCATTCAAGATATTGTTTAATGCCGTTTTCCAAGTGTGTCATAGCCTGCAGCGATTTACCCTCACTCGCCATTACTTTTGCTTCGGCAACAATGGCATTTAATTTTTCGGCATTTAATTTTCGGGCGGTCGATTCGTTCATCTTAACGCCCATTACTTTATTCTGGCTGCCATCTTCATTATAGCCTTCGTAAAAATAAGGTTCCATAATTTCCTTTTGTTTTAATTTGCCATTATAATAATAAGATTCAGAAGAAAGGTATTTATTGTTTGTATCAAAAATAGTTGTGCTCCATGCTTTCCCGTCAGGATATAAATAAATATCTTTTCCGGTTGGTTTCCCGTTAAGCAGAGTGTATGAATGATATAGTTTACCGGAGGGATAATAATAAACTTCCTGTTTTCCTTCAGGCACTATTTCAACACCGCTGCTAAAAGTACTTATTGATTTTACGCCCAGCGAATTTTTAAAGGCGGCAATTACTTTGCAGTTCTCATAATCCATCGGCGTAAAAATTTTAGAGAAAGGAGTTATTTGGGTCCAAACGCCTTCTTCTTTATCATTTTTATAATTCCCTTTTTTGCTTTCGTAAACACCAATGTCGGCATCGTAATTATAGGATATTGCTAAACCTTGCCTTACATCATCTACATAAAGTTCTTTATACTGCGGTTGCATTTTAGCGGAGTTTGCAAATTTTGTGTACTCTGTAAACGCGCCGTATTTTTTACCAAATTTATAAGTGCCTTCTCGTTTTACTTCTCCGGCTTCGTTATAATATCTGTAATTTCCATTCTTAATTCCTTTTTTATCGGTTTCAAAAACCTCTTTTTTGTTCTCTTTTTTAGGATCGTAGTACGAGATAAATGTTTTTTGAGAAAACAAAGACGAAACGTAGCAGAAAATAATAAGATATTTAAACATAAGATAAAAGTATGAAAAAACTTGCCCTCAATTTAATAGAATTAAAGCTGTAATAATTAATTTTACTTCCGAATTCTCGAAAAGGTATAATCTCAATTTGGACTGTATTTGAACGTCTAAAAGAATTTAGATTTTCTAATTTTGATCAATTTTTGGCTAATAATGAGCGAAAAACACTCTTTTTTAGGTGAACTTGTAATATTAATGAGGGAGAAATTATTAAAACAAACGCAAAATTGCTATCTTGGTAAGAACACAACGGAGTTAATTAATGAAATTAAGAATAAAAATAGTATCTGTTACCATTTTCGTGATAGGATCATCTTTTTTATCCTTTTCCCAATCCACAATAAATCCATTTCAGGAAATTCGTTTAGATCCTGTTAAAGTTCAGCAATTCGAAAAATATGTTTCGTTTAAACACAGTTACGGACAAACTTTCGAAAGTTGGAAAAACGCGAACACCATGCTGTATGTAAATGAAATGTGGTATTATTCCGAATCGTTTTATGTTAAGCGTGATCACAGTACAACAGGAATAGTTTTAAATGAATCGGGTTTTGATGTTAGCCGTTTCGAAAGTAAACGCAGTCAAACAGAAGAGGTGGTTTTAACTTTTGCGGGTTCAAAAGACGCTATCGTTTTAATTCCCGGTAACAAATTAATTTACAAGCCTTAATAGTGGTCATGAAAAATATAGTATATAAAATTAGTTTCGGTATTTTTTTGCCGGCTGTTTTGTTTCATGGAACTATTTTGGCACAGGCCGGATTAGGCCCGGCGCCATATTGCATGCCGTTATACAGTAACATACCTTGTAATCAGCCGGGCGCTTCAAATACAGTAGGCAATTTCATTAACGATTTTGTAGATAGTTTTAATACCACCGGGGGCGTAACAAATATTACAAATAATAATAGTGTGTGCCAAACTCAGAATCTTGGAGGCACACCACAAAATTATTTTTTTACATCGTGCCCAACTTTTTTACGTGTTAATCCCGGCCAGGTAATAACTGCCAATGTAAGGTCGGGCATAATTTACGATCAGGGTTTTGCAATTTATATTGATTGGAACAATAACGGCGTATATGCTAATCCCGGCGAACAAGTTACCGCCACTCCCGGCGTGCCCGTTGCAAATACATGGTCGGCTTTAAACTTTACAATACCGGGTGCGCAAGCCGCGGGTAATTATAGAATGAGGGTAAGAGGCGCTTATTTTACAACAGGGACAACCATAGACCCTTGTATTTTATATGGATTTGGCGAAACCGAGGAGTATACTGTTATTGTTGGAGCTGGCGTTTGTGTGGTATTGCCAATTGAATTGGTTTCGATGCAAGCCACTGCAAAAAATAAAGATGTTGAAATATCATGGATCACCGCGACTGAAAAAAATTCTGATTTTTTTACGGTCGAAAAAAGTTACGATGGCGAACATTTTGAATTTATGGGGCAAGTACCGGCGGCAGGAAACAGCATGACTGAAAAATTATACATTGCAAACGACCGCGATGAAAAACAAAATACCCTCATTTATTATCGCTTACAGCAATTTGATAAAGGAGAACCGGAAGCAAAATTCACTAAAGTAATTACACATTACGGAAACGGAGTTACACCTGCGTTTGAGATTTATCCGAATCCCGCAAATAACGAATTAAAATTAGCTCTGCCCGAAGTATTATCCGGTAAAGCGCTTACTGTTGAGGTATTTGATATTGCGGGAAAAAAGGTAATGAGCTCCAATATTACGGTTGATGAAATGAATAGCCCTGTTAACTTTGATATTAGCACACTCCAAAACGGTTCCTATTTCTTCAAAATAAATGATGGTAACGGAACTGAAATGAAGAAAATGCTTGTAAAGCAATAATAGATCTTCTTTCTATTTGCGGTTTAATTCAAACTCAACCGATTTATTTTTCATCTGATACCTTTGATCCAAAACACTTGCATTTATAAATGTTGTTTGTTTGGTTTTGTGAATTCCATAAGCCTCATGAATATGGCCAAATAAATGAAACTTTGGTTTTACTTTTTGTATTTTTAAAAGCAGATCCTCGCAACCTGCTTTTTCTTTACCGATTGTTTTATCTAAGATACCGTATGCCGGCCCGTGTGTAATAAGAATATCGGTATTCTGGGGAATCAATTCCCAATGCCGTGAAATTTCTTCTCCGCGTTGGCGATTAAAGGCCCAATCAAAAAACCATGGAGAAATGGGAGAGCCCCAAATGTTAATACCTTTAATGTTTACGCCGCTGTCGTTTAAATAAATTATGTTTTTCGGAATTATTTTTCGAATTATTTTTTCAGATTCTTTTTCAAAGAAGAAATCGTGATTGCCGGCAATAAAAATTTTGTATTCGTAATTTTGTTCTTTAAACCAGTTCAAAAAATTAATTATTTCGTGATCGTAACCGCGACTACTTACGTCGCCGGCGTGTATCAATACATCTGCCTTTGGCAATATTACGCCTTTATGTTGGCCGTGCGTATCAGAAATAACCACGAATTTCATTTTTCTTTTTCCGAAGAAATCCCTTGGGATAATTATTTTAATACCTCGTTAATAAAATCTTTTCCATAATACTTTGTAATTTCATTCTTCTCTTCTTCGTTGCCGTGCTTAAAGATCCTTTTTATAATTACCCGTTTGTGTTTTTGCCAGTCTAATTTTTCGAGCACAGTATCCCAAAATAAAACGCGGCGTATTTTGGTGAGGTCGGGTGGTAAAATTTTTTGTTTTGATTTTTCTATATCGTAATACACCTGCAGTATCATAAAATAACCTTCTTCCAAACCCAGCGATCTTTCGATTTTTAAAGCGAGCGCGGTATTCATTCCTCGTTTGCCTTTTGTAATGCTGACCAATGTTTGCGGAAACTCATTAATGGATAAAGCAAACCTCCCCTTGGCTATTTTACGCTGCTTTAATTCACGCTCAAGAATAATACCCGGGTGCAAACCTTTTATATGAGAAATGTTTTTACTAATAATGTTAAATATAAACAAAATAGTGTAAACAAATATGATTATTTAACATTTATAATTAATTTATAATCAAGTAATTATAAAATTGTGTTTAGAATTATATGTTTATTTGATGCTATTTTTGAAATCGATAAAGGGCAAATCGGCCGAAAATAATTTTTGCC
>JANYBY010000419.1 GCA_025360565.1 Bacteroidota bacterium | reverse complement strand
CTAAAGTTTCTCCAGCCCAACCGCCTCTCGTCGCGCATTTAAATTTTCAGGATCAATACAAGGGTAATAAACTGTATTTTTATTCTTGTCAAAATAAAATTGAGTGCTGTAAATCTGTTTTTCTCCCTTGGCTACTTTTATCTTATCAATATAAAACGCAAGCGCCGATGGGCTTAAACTGCCAATGCCCGAAGCCGCCTTAAACAGTTCCAGGTATTTTTCGCGTAAGATCAAAGGCGCATAGCTCATGATATAGAAAGGAATGTTTGATGATTCCTGAACAACATCCTTGGCCGGATAACCGTAAGTATTAAGGATCCTCTCCGTTTTTCTAAAACTTGAACTATCACTTTTAAATAGTTTTAATTTTAATCGCTCGCACCGCGCCGGATTAAACAGGCTTATTTTAATACTGTCAAGCAATTCAATATTATTTTTATTAAAATCCGTTTCAATTTTACTAAGCGCAAATATCAACGAATCGTTTGTTTTGTTGTTTTTATTTACATACTCCGTTTTAATTATTTCTCCCTTTTGGTAGTATAAATATTTTACAAGGTTTCCATTTTCGTCGTAATACTTCCATTTACCATAAAAATAATAATGGATCTTATCAGAAAGGTTCTCAATTCTGGCCTTGCCGCTGTTTCTTATATGCCCGTCGGAATAATATATGGTGGTTTTTAATTTTCTGAACTTTTTTATTTCCTTCTTCTCCAAAACTCCGTCAAGCGAATAATACAAGCAAGTGCCAACGGCGGTGCCCTTGCGGTATTTACCTTCGAATAATTTTAATTTTTTGGCCGAGTCCGAAAATGTTACCCATTTCCCAATACGTTCGCCCTTTTTATTGTAGCGATTTAGATGTTGGGGAAATAGGCGGAAAGAGAAAAATGAAAGGATAAAAATTATGCCTAATACTTTACCCATGCTTAACTTTTAAATAAACTACTTTTTTAGTTTCAAAAAATTCTTCTTCAAAATAATTTTTCAGATCAAAAAATTTTGCTTCGTTATAAAACCTTCCGAATTCTTCTTTCAGATCTCCGCCTTTTAAATACAAAATGCCATTTTGCAGATCATTAAAATTATCTTTTAAAAAACGTTCACGAACCCAATTGTAAAACACCGGAAACTCGGTAACGGCGCGACTTACCACAAAATGAAATTTTTCTTTCACCTCCTCCGCTCTTTGCTGGCGGGCGGTAACATTTTTTAATTTTAAAGCTTGGCTAACTTCATTCACCACTTTTATTTTTTTGCCGGTACCATCCACCAATAAAAAATCACTTTCAGGAAAAAGAATTGCCAGAGGAATTCCGGGAAAACCGCCGCCTGTGCCCACATCCATTATTTTTGTACCGGGTTTAAATTCGATCACCTTAGCAATGCCAAGCGAATGCAAAATATGCCGTTCATACAAAAGATCTATATCCTTTCTCGAAATAACATTTATTTGATTGTTCCAAAAAGTATAAAGCTCTTGTAATTGCCCGAATTGAGAGATCTGAAGTGGTGTAAGTGCCGGAAAATATTTTTGGATAATAGAGATCAATACTTCTCTTTGCTATTTTTTAAAGCGGCGTAAAGCAGGTCACGTGCTCTGAATAACTGAGCCTTTATTGTTCCAATAGGAAGGTCGAGTTTTTTTGAGATCTCCTCGTGACTCATTTCATGAAAATAAAACAGCTCTATCATCTCCTTGTATTTCGGTTTTAAATTATCAACCAAAAGCCTTACCTGTTCTATTTTTTGCTTTTTAATAAAATGCTCTTCCGGATCAAGTGTACCCGATTTAATATTTGATGAATGCTCCTTTCCCTCCGTATTTTCAGTTCTTGTATCAATAGAAACCGAAAACATTTGTTTTTTTCTTCTGATAAAATCAATAGCATTATTACTCGCAATTTTAAACAACCAGGTGCTAAACGCAAAATTAGGACTGTATTGTTCTAATTTTTTAAATGCCCTTCCAAAAGCTTCAATAGTGAGGTCCTCAGCGTCATCCTTATTATTACTCATCTTTAACATAGTAAAGTAAACGCTTTCTTTATAACGATGCATTAACTCGGCATACGCTTTCTGATCGCCCTTCTCCACAGCACGCCTAACCAAACGGTAATCGTACACCGCTTTGGTAGTTAACTTACTTTCGTTTTCGTCTAATTCGTCCACTTGTTTGGTTTAAAAAACAGTTTGTATAGATGAAAAACCGGGTAAATAAATAACAAGAGCATTTCGTAAATAACACTTCCAATCAAAAGATCAGGTTCGTTCAGTTTTTTACAGGCTTTATTTAAAATGATCAATTGCACCACCATCTTCAAAATTAAAACAATTGGAATTAAAAGCATAGTGTTAATCGACAAGAACAAGCCAATTAACGATAAATAAAAAAAATATTGCGAAAACCAATAGAACATGATCCTTGATTTTGATCCGGCCGTGTACAATGGCGATGTAGTAAGATGCCGCGCCTTTTGCAAACGCCAATCCCGAAATGTTTTTTTCGATTTGGAATACGTTATGGCCTCGTGGCTTATACAAACATCTGTATTTAAATTATTAGCCGCTTCGTTCACAAACAGATCATCGTCGCCCGAATTAATATGGTAATGACTTGAAAATCCTTTGTGCTTAAAAAAAAGATCTTTGGTATAAGCCAGATTTCTGCCAACACCCATGTAGGCTTTATTTTTTATAGCAGCCGATAAATAATTTACTGCTATCATAAACGCATCGAAACGGATCAATTTATTAATAAATGTTTTCTCCCCATCTGCAGGCTTTTCGTAAGCGCCATAAGCCAACACAATTTCTTTTTGATTTGAGAATTTGGAGGCCATTTGTTTTAACCATTGGTTTGATGAAGGGTAACAATCGGCATCTGTTAGCAATAACTGATTGTATTTTGTTCCTTTTATTCCAACAAGGAGCGCAAATTTTTTGCCGTGTTTGTAATAGCCATCTTCTTTAATAGTCACTTTTTTAAGATTTGGAAAAATTGAAGCGAATTCATCTATCACGTTTTCGGTATTATCAAAACTGCAATCGTTTACAACCACTACCTCAAACTCAGGATAATCCTGACTCATCACCTTTGGTAAAAATTCGGTTAAATTTTCATCTTCATTCTTAGCACAAATTACAATGGATACCGGCTGATAAATTGCATTGCTTGCCGGCGGTATGTTTTTGTAAAAAGCAAGAGGGAATAGATTTATAAAATAACCAACAATGATCATAATAAATCCTAATGCGGCAAAAACCGACAAAAGTTCAGGCAGCCCGAATTCGGTGAATTGAGGGAATAACATAGAGCAAAGGTACAGCCTGTGTTATGCGTAAATACTTTTATATTTGCATTTAGTAAACAACTTAATTAACAATGTACAGCCCTATAAAAGCCGTTATTTTCGACATGGATGGAGTTATTATTGACAGCGAACCCTTGTGGCGAAAGGCTATGATCAGCGGATTTAACCGAGCGGGCATCAGTTTTAGCGATGAAGATTGCCGAAAAACCACCGGCATGCGATTTAAAGAAGTTACAGAAATATGGGTAAAACACCATAAAATTACACACATTAGTCCTGCGCAACTTGAAACCGAAGTGCTGGATCTTTTAATTGATCTGATAAACAACGAAGGAAAAATAATTGAAGGCATTTTGGATCTTTTGCATCACGCGAAAAAAAGTGATCTCAAAATTGGATTGGCCACCTCTTCTTCGCACAGATTGATGGACGCGGTTTTAAAAAAATTAAATCTTCAAACTAATTTTGATGTGACTGTTTCGGCCGAATTTATGTCTCACGGAAAACCGCACCCTGAAGTTTTTTTAATTTGCGCCAATAAATTACAAATTAATCCGAATGAATGCGTGGTGATAGAGGATTCGGTAAATGGTGTAATTGCCGCCAAAGCCGCTCAAATGCGCGTAATTGCGGTACCCGACGCGGAACATAAACACATGAAAGGATTTGCCGCCGCCGATCATCAGCATGAAAACATGCACGATGTTTTAATATTATTTAAGGAATTGCTTCAGCATAAAACCCCTTAATTGTTATCTTTGCAATGATTGAAGTTTACATTATTAAATACCGATACACGATCTAAAGCCCGGGCCGGTTTACTTGAAACCCATCACGGACTCATAGAAACTCCCATTTTTATGCCCGTTGGCACAGCAGGCACGGTGAAAGCAGTTCATCAGCGTGAATTAAAAAATGATATTGAAGCTCAAATAATTTTAGGAAATACGTATCATTTGTATTTACGTCCGGGCCTTGAGGTAATAAAAGAAGCAGGTGGACTTCATAAATTTAACGGCTGGGATAAACCATTATTAACGGATAGCGGTGGTTACCAAATTTTTTCTTTGGCCAATCAACGAAAATTAACTGAAGAAGGTGCCACTTTTAAAAGTCATATTGATGGGAGCACACATTTTTTTAGTCCCGAAAGTGCCATGGATATTCAGCGAACAATTGGCGCGGATATTATTATGGCTTTTGATGAATGTACACCCTACCCTTGCGAATTAAAGTACGCCAAAAATTCTTTGGGTTTAACGCATCGCTGGCTGGATAGATGCGTAAAACAATTTAAAGAAACAGAACCACATTACGGATATGAGCAGGAACTTTTCCCGATTGTGCAAGGAAGTGTGTACAAAGATCTGCGGATAGAATCGGCTGAATTTATTGCTTCTAAAAATTGTTTTGGGAATGCCATTGGCGGATTAAGTGTTGGCGAGCCCGCCGAAGAAATGTACGCGATGACAGAAGTGGTGACCAACATTTTACCAAAAGAAAAACCACGCTATTTAATGGGCGTTGGTACACCGGCTAATCTTTTAGAATGTATCGCTTTGGGAATTGATATGTTTGATTGCGTGCTGCCAACGCGCAATGCAAGGCACGGTTTATTATTTACCCAAAATGGCATCATCAATATTCGTAACGAAAAATGGAAAAATGATTTTTCGCCGTTGGATGAGAACGGAACAACCTTTGCGGATAAAGAATATTCAAAAGCCTATTTAAGACATTTAATTGTTTGTAACGAAATTTTAGCGGCACAAATTGCCAGCATACACAACCTTGGCTTTTATTTATGGCTGGTAAAAGAAGCCCGCAAAAGAATTATTGATGGAAGTTTTTTGGACTGGAAAAATAAAATGGTGGTGCAGGTACAACAGCGTTTATAATGCTTTTAAAAAAATTAGACAGATATATTTTAGGCAAATTTTTGAAAACCTTTTTGTTTTCGATCACTTTAATATTGCTCATTTTTATTGTGTTCGATATAAAAGAAAAAATTCAAACATTCACCACCGAACCTATTCCTTTAAAAGAGATCGTATTTGATTATTATCTTATGTTCATTCCCTATTACGGTAATTTATTTTCACCGCTTTTTACATTCATTGCCGTTATTTTTTTCACTTCAAAAATGGCGCAGCAAACCGAGTTTGTTGCCATATACAGCGGCGGCACAAGTTTCGGGCGTATTTTAAGGCCTTATATAATGGGCGCTTTTATTATCGGGTTCTCTTCTTTTTTATTGAATCATTTAATACTACCCAAAGTATTTAAAATAAAAGTGGGTTTTGAAGATAAATGGATCAACCGGAATTATAACAGCGATGAACACAATATCCATAAAAAAATTGGCTCTAACCGGATCATGTATTTTGAAAGTTTTGATAATAAGGTAAACACCGCTTATAAAATTACCGTTGAGGATATTATTAATAACAAACAAACGTATTTTTTAAGTGCCGCAAGTATGAAATGGGATAGCATTTCGGACCAATGGCTTTTAAGCGATGTTTACGAGCGAAAAATAATTGAGCAAGACCGATTGGACACTTTAAAGAATCAGAAACCCATTTTTAAACAAACCAATACATTTTTAGGAGCAAAAAAAATGAAACTTCAATTTAAACCCTCAGATATGTGGCGCTTTGAAAGCAAAGTAGAAGCGATGGATTATTTTGAATTAAAAGATTTTATTGTACGCGAAAAATTAAAAGGATCGGATAGGATTGAATTTTACGAAGTGGAACAATATAAACGAACCTCTTTTCCGTTTGCCACTTTTATTCTTACTATGATCGCCTTTTGCGTTTCCTCCCGC
>JANYBY010000392.1 GCA_025360565.1 Bacteroidota bacterium | reverse complement strand
CGCAAAAGTAATAACAATGTTGGCACCGGGATACGGCGATAAAACCAAAGGGGAAGGAAATTACAATCCCTTCTTTTTTCGTATGGCTTCCGATCCCGAAAAAGCCTCTGTACTTTCGGATGCCATAAAAGTTGATCCCACTTTTTTTTCGGTATTCATCGGTAACAACGATGTGCTTGCTTACGCCTTGTCAGGTGGAACATTAGACGCCATTACCCCTGTTGAAGGTGAGCCGGGAATTGGATTTGAAAAAAGTTTAATTTATTTAATTTCTACGCTCACATCAAAAGGAGCCAAAGGTGTTATTTCCAATTTACCATGTCTTACGTCTATTCCCTTTTTTAATACAATACCTTATAACGGTTTGCTGCTTGATACCGAAAATGCCAAATTGCTTAATAAGCGTTATCATTCACCTGAAATTAAATTTCATCCCGGACATAATCCTTTTTTGCTCGAAGACGCTTCACACACTAATTGTATAAGGAAAATTGAGAAAGGCGAATTTATTTTGTTGGAGATCTTATTAGATGAAAACAAATATAATTATCTTAAAGGATTGCATCCCATTCCGAAAAAATACTACCTCTCAAAAAAACAAATAGAAATAGTACAAGCAGCTATTTCTAAATGCAATATCGTAATTAAACAAATTGCCCGCGAAAAAAAATTGGCTTATGTTGATACAGATCATTTATTAAAAACAATGAAAGCCGACAGGATTTACAATGAGCAATTACTCAATATAAAATATAAGACCGGGGGTGTATTTTCGTTGGACGGTTTACATGTTAATCCGCTTGGGCAGGCATTGCTTGCCAACGAATTCATTAAATCAATCAATCATACCTACGGCACACATATTCATAAAGTGAATATTACAAAATTTAGAGAGAAATCGTTAACTTAACCCCATAAAATTTATACGCTTTACTTTGATAGCGTAAAAGTATGGAAGATAATAAAAATAGATCCACCAGGGTAAAAACAACCAGAAGGGCGCATCTTCCAAAAATGCCTTTTAATACCATTGCAATTTCCCTTTCCGGTGGCGGGTTTCGGGCAACGTGTATACATCTGGGTGTTTTGTCATACTTATCTTCCGTAAAACTATTTAACGATAGTTTGCTGCAAAGGGTCCGCATTCTTTCAACCGTTTCGGCCGGAACTTTTGTAGGATTAAAATATGCGGCCTGCTTAAAAAAAGGTGAAAGCTTTGAGAATTGTTATAAAAGTATTTTAGAGTTTATGACCAAAACCGACCTTGTTGAAGACGCTCTGCAACATTTGTCGGAAGACGATAACTGGAACGCAGTGCGGCATCGCAGTTTGATCAATGCCTTCTCTTCCATCTATTTTAAAGCTTTTGAATCGGAAACGTTTGGTTTACTTTTTAAAGAAAATCCTGCCATTCATTTAAAAGAGATGAGTTTTAACGCAACCGAATTTAATTTCGCACTGCCATTTCAATTTCAAAAAACAGAAAGGTCACGTTCTAACAACGGCGACGATACAACAAAATATATTGGAAACAAAAAAATTCAAATTCCGGTGGATGTAGCAAAAGAAATTAGAATGGCAGATATTATTGCCGCATCTTCCTGTTTTCCCTTTGGATTTGAGCCTATTAATTTTCCGGATGATTTTATTTATGAAGAAGCGGTAAAGCTTAAAGATAGAGGGCTTTTACCACACACTGTTTACGACGGAGAAAAAATAGAATACCCTATTGGTTTAATGGATGGCGGCGTAGATGATAATCAGGGTGTGGATTCAATTCTTACCGCCGAACAGCGGATGAAAAATTATCCGGATAATTTAAAAGAATTTTATTCGCACGATAAAAAATCTGTTGACTTATATATTTTATCTGATGGCACTAATCCGAGTATGGAAGGGTATACCCGAAGCAATAAAGATAAAATACCTTATGTAGGAAGATGGAGTTTTAAATTATTAAAATATTTCGGTATCGCCGCTACTCTTGCCGGTTTAACCGCCATTGTTTACGCGTGTTACTTAGAAAACAGAACAGTGATAATTTTATTGACCATCTTTGGGACTTTGGGAATTTTAATGGCTTTTGTTTTTTTGCTGCTTTCACGCGGAATTGTAGGTTTGTCTAAACGCGCCGGCATCCCGGCTTTTTTCTCGAAACGGCTTTTTCATGTTGATAAATTAAAATTCGCGACGCTGAACAACTTGCTTATTAATCGCCGGAATTCGGTCACAAAAATGATCACCAAAGTGTTTATTAAACAAATGCGTTGGTTCAGTTTTGAAAGGGTTTATGGCGATTATGGCTGGAAACCCCGATTGATCATGAACGCTGTTTTTGAATTGAGCAGCGAGGAAGTTGAAAAAAGAAAAATAAAATATCCCGATCTAAGTGCTGAGCTTTTAAACCCGGGTAAAGAAATAATGGATGTTTCTAACAAAGCCCTCAAAATGGCCACAACATTATGGTTTACCGAAGATCAGTTAAAAGGAAATAAAAATATGCCCAACAGTATAATTGCTACCGGGCAATTCACCATTTGTTTTAACCTGCTTGAATATTTTGAAAAATTTTTGAAAAATGAGAAATACAAAAAAGATTACGAAAAATATAATCCCGAAACAAAAAAAACATTGGAAGAATTATATGCTCATTTAATGGCCGATTGGAAAAAGTTTAAGGCCAATCCCTATTGGAAAATTGAGGAAATGCACCCTAAGATCGGGTATACTGAAGTGTGATCAACTCCATCCCGTTTTATCTTCCCGCCAGGGAAGAAATATTGGTAGAAATAATTAGTTTAATAATTTGGCGTGCCGTTAGGTACGCGATAGATCCCGTCCCTAAAGGGACTCAGAAATAAATCATGAGTTGAATTCTACCGATATCGCGTCTCTAAAGGCACATTAAATTAATTTCTCATTTTTACCACTTCTTCCAATACTTCACGCAATTCCATATCAAATCTTTCTTTTAATTCATCACTCCACCCCAATAAATCCTGCATATATTTAACCATGGGCTCCTTAAATTTTTTCACCTTTTCAATATCAAAATAAAGAGCGCTTGTGCGGCGCACAAAAAAATCGGAAGGCGTAACACACATTTCTTTTTCAATACTATAAATTAATTCGGCCGTTAAATTTAAGGGCAGTTCGTTTGTTTGTTTTTGCGATCTTATAATTTCAAAAAGTTCGTCCACATTTGAACCGTATCGGTAAGCAAGGATTTCAGCTTCCTGCACAGATAATCCCAATGCAATTCCTTTCGCTATTTTACTTTTTAAGAATTCATAAAAATCTGAATTTATTTTTCCTCCCGAAACAGGAATGGTTTGGGTGCTGCATTGCGCAATCTTTATTCCGTTTTGTTCCTCCATTTTTTTTACAACCAGATCAACAATGCGCTGCGCCATTTTTCGGTAGCCCGTTAATTTTCCGCCTGCAATGGTCATTAAACCCGAATCAAATTCAAAGATCTCATCCTTGCGCGAGATCTCTGAAGGGCCTTTACCCGGCTTATTTACCAAGGGTCGCAAGCCTGCCCATCCCGACTCAATATCTGAAGCCACTAATTTACTTCCCGGAAAATATTCATTTACGCACTTTAAAATATAATCTCTGTCTTTATTTGTTATGGTTGGGCTAACAAGATCCCCTTCATAAAATGTATCGGTTGTTCCCATATACGTTTTTCCATCGCGGGGAATAACAAAAATCATCCGTTTATCAAACGTATCAAAATAAACGGATTGTTTAACCGGTATTTTTTTTTGATCAACCACCAAATGAATGCCTTTTGTAATTTGAAGTTTGTGCCGGGTTCTTTTTTCTTCAAGGTCGTCTATCTCATCTACCCAAGGGCCGCCGGCATTTATTACATATCGCGCTTTTATTTTATGATTCGTTCCTGTAATTTTATCTTCTGCATTTACACCAATAATTTTATTATTTTCATAAATAAATGAGATCGCTTTAAAATAATTGAGTACCAAAGCTCCGCGATCAACTGCTTCTTTCATCACTTCAATGGTTAATCGCGCGTCATCGGTGCGGTATTCGTAAAACAAAATTCCCCCCATTAAATTGTCTTTTTTTAAATAAGGTTCAGCAATACTTATCTGCTCTTTATTTAAAACTTTGTGGCGTTCTTCTTTTTTAACTCCGGCAATAAATTCATACACCCACATGGCTATTCTTGCCGAAAATTTATTGAGAGACCCGTTTTTTACGATTGGTAAAAGCATGTGTTCGGGCTTTGTAAGATGCGGCGCGTTCTTGTGAACAATTTCCCGCTCCTTACCTACCTCAGCCACTAATTTAAATTCCAATTGTTTTAAATACCGTAATCCGCCGTGAATCAATTTGGTTGATCTGCCGGAAGTGCCCGAAGCAAAATCCTGCATTTCTATCAGCGCCACTTTTAATCCTCTTGCGCTTGCGTCAAGGGCAATACCTGCTCCGGTAATTCCTCCTCCAATTACCAACAGATCAAAATCGCCAGCACTCATTTGCCTGATAATTTTGGTTCTGTTTTTTGAGGAAAAGCCTGTCATGATCGTAGTTTCAAAGTTACAGGTTATTTGTTAAACGTTGCACCGAATTCCAAATGCTGTTTAATTGCGAAGAGAAACCGCTCTATCAGGGTAATCAGTAATTATCCCATCAACACCCATGGCAATTAATCTCTTCATATCGCTAACTTCGTTCACCGTCCACGGAATTAATTTTATATTTAAGTGCTTCAATTTTTTTATTAGCTCCTCGTTCACCATGGTAAATTCAGGGCCGTATATATCTGGCATAAAACTTAACTGCTCAAGATTTTTTTCAAGGCCTCCGTCATTTTCAATGAGCATGGAAATAGGGATGTTTTTATCGAGACGGCGGATCTCTTCCAATATCCTCACATCAAAACTTTGCAAAATTATCCTGTTTAGACATTTGTGTTTTTCCAGCTCCTCATAAGCCAGCTTAACAAATTGTGCGGGTTCGGGATTAAAAACACCATCGTATCCGGGTTCACTTTTTATTTCAATGTTATATTTTATGGGTGGTAAATTAGTTTGTTTTGTAAATGCATCCACCTTTGTAATAACTTCCGAAAGCAGGGGTTTATGCTCTGCAAGGGCTTTTTGTAAGCGAAAATCGGGATTTGTTTTTTTACCGCAATCAAAACCCAAAATTTCGGCGTAGGTCATTTTATATAAGTTGTATTTGCTTTTCGAGTTTTCTTCAATCTCTTTTCCGTCGGGTCTAGTGCAAAAAGCCTCATTCATCCAAGGTTCGTGCGAAACAACCACCATTAGATCTTTAGATATGACAACATCGAGCTCCAGGGTATTTACGCCAAGTTTAACGGCTTCAATAAAGGCGGTAATTGTATTTTCGGGAAATAGCCCCCTTGCGCCGCGATGCCCCTGAATATCTATTGCAACTTTATTAAGCATGGGTGATGCCTTTTTTTTGATCTAAAACCGAATTGGATATTTTTCGGTATCAATTGTCCTTAGCGGAGTTCAGAGCCTTTATACAAATTTCAAGTCAGTTAGTGGTGAGTTGTAATGTATAAAGTTTCAAAAAGAAACGCTCCGAACTCCTAAACTAAGGTAATAACAAGGTACAAATTAAATTAAAGGATTGCAATACCTGTTAATAACATTTTGAATTAGGGAAAATTACAGGGCAAAAAAAAACCGGCTTTGTTAAAGAACCGGTTTTTTTGTAAAAAAGATAATTATTATTTAAGGTGCTTAGAAAGATGTTTTGCCATTTCAAACATAGAAACTTGGTTGTGCCCGTTGAAAACCGGTTTAAGTTTTTCGTCAGCATTTATCATACGTCTGTTTTTTGAATCTTGTAAACCATGAGATTTAATATAAGCCCATAATTTTTTTACAACTTGACTACGAGGAATTGGATTGCTTCCAACTACCGCTGCCAGCGCTGCACTTGGCGTGTATGGCTTTAATAAAGCCGGATTTGGTTTACGTGCTTTTTTTGGTGCTTTTGCTTTTTTTGCAACTTTTTTCGCAACCTTTTTTACCGCTTTTTTTGCAGCTTTTTTTGCAGGAGCTTTTTTACCTGCTTTTTTTACCGCTTTTTTTGCCGGTGCTTTTGCTTTCTTTTTAGCCATAGAATTGTTTTTTAATTTATTTTATTTGATGAAACAAATATATATTATTTTCTTTCCGAAAACAAAAAAGATAAGAACAAAAAAAACCTGCCTTGACATTTTACCCGCCGAAGAAATTCGCGGATAGTCAAGGCAGGAATTAAAAAATTAGTTCTTTGCAGGAAGCAAAGTTAGTTTTCCATAACTCTGTTTTGCTCCTGCTTTTACTAAATATACATATGTGCCTGCCGGTAAATTAATACCCGCGTTGTTTTTACCGTCCCATAAAATTTCGTGCGTGCCGATATTTTCAAAATTAGAAGAAACCGATTTTACAACAGTGCCTAAAACCGAATAAATATCAACACTTACCTTGCAAGGATTGTCAATGCTATAACCAATCTTAACCGAACCCTCAGAAGGATTAGGATAAGCATAGGTTCTGAAATCGCCCATTGAGATGTGGTTCTCTTTGATGGATGCCACAGCGGGCTGCAAAAGTGAATCGGTTGCCAACACTGCCTCAACATCAATAGTTTCGTCTCCATTTTGATATATAAGCCATTGAAACGAATCGAACAGCATTTCATTTCCTGTATTTAAGCCGGCATTAACCTGTACGGGCGTTGGGTTATTAGGATTATTGGTAGTGTTATCATACACGTGGCTCGACATGATGGTATAAGTAGGACTTACCTTAGGCATTTTATTAAAGGTATAATAGCCCTGTTGATCAAAGGCCCATTTATTTATCCTTATTAAAGGAACCGTATCAATACCCGAATAAGCGTAGTTCACAATTTTTGTAGCTATTTTATGTGAGTGCGGAAAAGTTCCGAAAATAGAAAGCGTAGAATTATTTGCCGCCATGTTAGAGCATTTAGCCGTGTATGTTTTTACTGTATTGGCAGGTAAATTCATCGTCCAGTTTTGTAAAGGTGTTGTTACGTAAACATTCCTTACACCTGTTGTGCCCAGCGGATAAAAAAACAGTCTGATCTTAGTACTATCAACCTGCCCTGCCGATCCAACAGGATAATGGATCTGTAACACAAGCCTGGAACCTGCTTTAATTTTAATACCCATTTTTAATTGGCCTTGTCCCGGAAACACTGTTGGAGGGCTTCCCGGAGCATAACCGCCAATACTGTAATCGCCCGAAATGTTGTAACATGAACCGCTAAGGTCATCTAATGTAATGCCATTGGTATCAATGTTTGCAACAACGTGATGTACAATGGAAGGATTACCGGCTATAACCTCATAAGCTCTTAATATTCGGTCTTGCGTAAGCCCTGTTGGTAAAGAAAAACAAACATAGCTATCTTGCCCAAAGGCGTTACTTGTAAAAGTTGGTATAGAAAGAATAAGATTTGGTGTGCCGGTTAATTTGTATGGTGTATAATATGGTACCGGCGGTGCCTGGGTGGTATCACCTTTTGCAGCACCTTGCGTTACCCATTGCTGAATAAGTGCTTTTTCTGAAGGGGTAATTTTATTTTCGTGTAAAAAACGCGAGTAAGTTGTATCCGGTGGCCATGGCGGCATTCTGTTTATAGTTAAATTATTTGCTATTGTAAACCTCCAGCTAAAAGTTGTGGCATAATTAGTTAGGTATGGGGCTTGGATTCCTTTGTGGTGACAGCTTGTACACCTGCTGTAAAAAATCGGCGCAACATCTTTATAGGTAAGTTGCGCAAAATTTGACAATGCAACAACCATAAATGATAACGTAAATATTATTTTCTTCATACGAACTTTTTTAGTGATTCAAATATACGAAAAAAATGACGCTTTTAAAATCCATTAAAACGGTACTAAATTTAGTTTAGAAAATGGAGATTTACCTTAATATTCGAGTTATATATCTAATTTTATCCCAATAACCACCATACAGCTGCCAAATTAAAGGTTAAAGGGTTATTTTTTTTGCTAAATTAACGTATACGTGATATTATACAAGTGTAAAGCATTTCGTTTAATCGCCGGAATAACGGAATTAGAATAACG
>JANYBY010000327.1 GCA_025360565.1 Bacteroidota bacterium | reverse complement strand
GTAATAATTAAAAGAAAGGTTTTTGTAATTTGTATTGAAGTCGGCGTTTAAATATTTTGTTTCAAAGAGATCATAAGCAAAGGTTTTAGCTTTAGCGCCAAAAGTAATTTGGCGGAATACTTTTTTAGGATAAAAATTATAATTGATTTCGGCAGAGCCCGTTGGTGTCATGGTTTTAAAACCGAACATAGGACTTAAATTAAATTCAAACTTTTTTTGAAAAAGGCTGTAATTATGTATGCAAAGGCCAACCATGGTGCCATTGTAAAAATTAGCCCCAACAATTGGTAAATAATTTAATTGAGTTTTAGCGGGATTTTCGAATTTGTAAACAAAATTTAATTGCAAGGGTTTATATTTTTTAAAAATGCCGCGTACGCGCGTGGAATTATTTTTGCGGTTAATATCGGGCATCCTGTCCAACCCGTCTATTTTAAAGTAATCCGCGTCCACCGCCGGAAAGCCAACAGTTTTTGAGCCGCTGAAACCATTGTACCAAACCTGGGCAACCGGTTTATTTTTTTTGAAAGCATATATATTAAAAGGAATTGAAGAGCCGGTTTTGTTTTTTACATTGAATTTAAAACTGCCGTCAATATTCCGTGTAAACGATTTTAATTTGTAATCAATTTTATCGGTGGAGTTAATGATGTGATCAATGAACCAATGCAGATCAATTCCGCTAAAATAACTTAAGGTTTTTTCAAGATCTTCGGGCGAAGGATGTTTAAATTTAAATTGTTCGTAATAAAAACGCATGGCTTTGTCAAAGGCATCTTCACCCATATAGTCCATTAAATAATCAAAGGCTACAGCCGTTTTGCAATATACAATCGATCCGTAATTAAATTCGGTAAAGTCGGCCGAAGTAGTATTTATCGGTTGGTCGGTCCGTCCTCTGGCGGAATAAAAATAAGCGACTTCTTTTTCGCGCCAATACGGGATCTTATTTAATCCCATTAATTTAAAAGTGGAATCTCTTCCAATGTATTCAATTAATTTATGCGTAGGATATTTGGCTCGTGTATAACGCATTTCGTAAAATGAATTAATGCCTTCGTCCAACGAAGGATAATCCCGTTCATTACTTCCTAAAATACCGTAAAACCAATTGTGGCCAACCTCGTGGGCAATGGTTACATCCAGGTCAAACGCATTTTTCATATCGCCGATCACAGTAATGTTTGGATATTCCATTCCGCCACCGGCCATAATAGTTCCATCCACAGCCGTAATATTATTGTATGGGTAATCGCCATTTAAAAAAGAATAGAATATGGTGGATTCATTTACGTAATTGATAGCGTCCTTCCACAACTCAAAATTTTTATTTGTAAAAAATACCCAAGTATCAATTACGCGTTTGGTATTTGGCAATTCTATCTGATCGTGAAGCACGTTAAAACGTTTATCGGCAAACCAGGCAAAATCGTGTACCCTGAATTGTTTAAAACGCACGGTCTTTAATTTTCCGGAGGAGGGTGGAAAGGCCATTTGTTTTTCCCTGAAATCATTTTTATCTAACCGTTCAATGGTTTGTGCCACCATCTTATTTAAAAAATCTTCTTCTTTTTCCGCATCTATCCTATCGCCTGTGGCGGATAAAAGGTAATTTTCGGGAAGTGTAATGCGTACATCGTAACTTCCGAACTCACTGTAAAATTCTCCCTGATCAAGATAGGGCATGGCGTGCCAGCCTTTGTTATCAAACACCGCCGGCTTTGGATACCATTGCGACATAAAATAAGCCTGGCCCGTGTGGCCAAGACGTGAAAATTTAGCATCCGGAATTTTTACGTGAAATGGCGTACTTATTTTAATGGTATCTAACGAACGTAAAGGTTCATTTAAAATAAGTTTACAGATATCAATATTTTCTTTGTCAAATTCCCATTTAATTGTTTTACCGTTTACTTTAAAATCTAAACTATCAATAAAACCTCTTTCTTCGGGATCAGAATAAAAAAATGTTGTTTTGCCCTGATGCAATAATTGTTTTGAAAGAGCGCTAGTATGGTCTTTGTAAGCATTGGGCCAAAGATGAAAATAAATAACATCTAATCCTTGCGAGGACTTATTGATGTATTGAATTTCTTCAAATGCTGAAAGTGAATGTGCGTTATCGTTCAGTGAAACATTTATTTTGTAGTTTACTTCCTGTTGAAAATAATTTTGTTGAGAGATCAGGGGATTACTCATAACAAAAATCGCCACAAACCATTTGCAGCGATTTAAAATTATTTTATTTGTTTTTTTAGTAACCAATTAATTTCTATGGTTGAAAGCCTTCCTAAGAACCGCCTTTAACGGGCGTTCCTGCCAAAGCATTTTCAATTGCTTTTTCGAGTTCGGCACCTCTTAAACCTTTGGCAATTATTTTTCCTTCTTTATTTATTAAAACGGTAAACGGAATTCCTGAAACCCCATACATTTTAGCCGGCTCACAGTCCCAATATTTCAGATCGCTTACTTGTGGCCAGGTAATGCCATCATGAGCAATGGCCTCAACCCATTTCGCTTTATCCTGATCTAACGATACACCGTAAATTTCAAAACCTTTGTCTTTGTATTTTTTATAAACTCTAACAACATTCGGCATTTCTTTACGGCATGGTCCGCACCAGCTTGCCCAAAAATCCACTAACACAATTTTTCCCCTAAAAGAAGATAAAGCAAGTTCTTTATCATCGGGAGTTGGCAAATTAATTTCAGGCGCTTCTTGCCCTTCAATGGTCATTAAAACTTTTGCAACACTTTCGCTGAACATTCGAACGGTTTTATCTTTCGGAAATTTTTTGTTTAAGCCTTCAGCCAGCGACTTATACACCTCGGTATATTTATCCGGCTCCATACCTTGTATTGCCATGATGGATGCATACATAGAAGTATTTGCTTTTATTTTTTGGGCCAATAAAGCGTTTGATTTGGCCATGATGGCTTCATATGGAGGCTGAAAAATATTACTTAACGAATCCATTTTTAATGAATCCATTTTAAGTGATTGCATGGCCGTTTGAAATGCCGAATTCAATGAATCGATCTGGATCTTATTTATTTTCGAAATCTCGTTGTATTCCATAAATAATTTTGTTTCGGCAGATCCTGTTACTTTATAAGTATTGCCAAGATCTTTTATGTTTCCGGTAACGGTAACTTTATCGGCGCTATCTAAAACTAGCATTGCAAAATTTTGCG
>JANYBY010000280.1 GCA_025360565.1 Bacteroidota bacterium | reverse complement strand
TACATCAACACAAACATATTTGCCTACAAAAAAATTCTCGCCACCCGTTGGTGTTAATGTGGTTGAACCAATCACCAAAGGGTTAATAAAGTCTGACGTGAAATAAGCGTGCCCTAATTTATCGGCACTTATCCCGTTCTGATCATCGCCCCCGCTACTTAAAACAGAAGCGCACATTACATTGCCCGCATAATCATACGTTACAATGAACATGGGGTCGGGCGCGCCAACAGGCGAGGTAAGTGTGTACGAACCAAAAACGATGGTGTTGGTAAAACTTCCGGTATAATAAATAAAATTAGGGTCCGCACTTACACAATATCCCTTATCGTAATTTATTCCTCCCGCCGTTTTGGCCCACAAAACATTTCCGGTCGCATCGTATTTTGTTATAAATGCATCGCTGCTTCCGTTATTGGTTAAAGTGTAAGTTCCAAAAACAAGCGATGGAATTTCGTAGTCGCCCGTAATAATACTGTTCCCCAAAGCATCAACCGTAACCCAATTACTTTTATCAAAAGCCGAAACCCCACTGCTGCGCACCCATAAAGCGTTTCCGGCATTATCATATTTGGCTAAAAAAATTGTACTGGTGCCAATATTATTTACTGTAAATGTTCCGAACGTTAAAGTTGAACTGATAAAATCTCCTGTCATATATACATTTCCGCTTGCATCGGGGCAGGCCGACCAACTTTCGTCAGCGCCCGTTCCAATGGGATTTACCGCCCAAAGTACCGCGCCGCTTGAATTATATTTTACTAAAAATGCATCCAAAACACCGCTGTTGGTTAAGGTATATGTTCCAAAAACAATTGTATTACTTCCAAATGAACCACTTAAATAAGAGTTTCCGGCCGCATCGGCTTTTACCGAATACCCATTATCATTTCCCGCTCCGCCTGCGCGCTGGGCCCAAATAACATTACCGCTTGGATCGTACATGGCAATAAAAATATCGTTGGCCCCGGCGTTGGTTAATGTGTAAGCCCCAACTACCATAGTGGGGCTCGTAAAAAATCCCGACAAAAAAATATTTCCGGCAGCATCGCACGAAACCGAATTGCCATAATCCTGGGCGCTCCCAATTGCTTTTCTGGCCCAGACTACATTACCGTTTGCATCATACTTTACCAAAAATGCAGTTGAAGAACCTGTGTTTGAAAGAGTAAATGTACCAAACGTAATTACCGGGCTTGTAAATTGGCCGGTAACAAAAACGTTTCCTGTAGCGTCGTTACATATCGCAATCCCCTCATCTGTACCTGTGCCATTAGCACTTTTTGCCCAGGGAAAAGTTTGGGCGTGAATAAACATAGATGTTGCAAAAATTAAAAAAGTCAACAGAATTTTTATGGAAGTTTTTTGCATACGTTCAATTTTCAATAAAGTTAATCAAAAAATTTAATTGACTGTATCTCAATAAGGTTCGTATCACAATCATGAATTATTTGCAAACCGTTTTTATTTATCGTAATTTTACGATTAATATAAAAATACGGAGATGGGAATCACGAAAAACGAAGACTTCACAATTAAGGATAATAAAATAGCCAAGTATGCTAAAGCCCTGGCGCATCCGGCCCGCGTGGCTATTCTACAATTGCTTCTTAAAAAACAAAACTGCATCTGCGGCGATATTGTGGATGAACTCCCCTTATCACAAAGTACAGTTTCGCAGCATTTAAAAGAATTAAAAGAAGCAGGTTTAATCAAAGGCGACATTGACGGGGCTAAAGTTTGTTATTGCATTGATGAAAAAGAATGGGGAAATGCCAAAGCATATTTAACCACTTTCTTTTCAGCCTACATTAACAAAAAAAATTGCTGCTAAAATATTTATCTCTTTTTATCGGCAAATAACGATTTAATATTAAAATAGATCATGGAAACGATCAGTAATAAACAACACTGGGAAAAAATATATACTACCAAGTTAACTAATGAAGTAAGCTGGTTTCAGGTTTATCCCAAAACTTCCATGGAGTTTATTGCATTATTTGATCTGCCTACAAACGCGGCCATCATTGATATTGGAGGAGGTGAAAGTAATTTTGTAGATTCTTTGATCGAAAAAGGATATACAAACATTACCGTTTTGGATATTTCAGAAAATGCAATTAACAGAGCAAAAAAAAGGCTCGGAAAAAATGCCGACTTAGTAAAGTGGATTGTTTGCGACATTACCGAGTTTAAACCCGAGCAACAATATGCTTTTTGGCACGATAGAGCGGCCTTTCATTTTTTAACAACAGAGCAGCAAGCCGATAAATATGTAGAAATTGCAAAAACCGGCATTTCAAAAGATGGGTATTTAATTCTTGGAACATTTTCTGAAAGCGGACCGCAAAAATGCAGTGGCCTCGAAATAAAACAATATTCTGAAAAAAGCATGTCCGCAAAATTTGAAAAATATTTTACACGAATCAAATGCATTCAAGAAGACCATCAAACACCATTTAGCACGACACAAAATTTTTTATTCTGTAGTTTCAAAAAATAAATGAAACAAATTTTAGTTTTATGCACCGGCAACAGCTGTCGCAGTCAGATGGCAGAAGGTTATTTACGGTTTTTTGCAAGAGATAAAGCCCAAATTTACAGCGCGGGCATTGAAACGCACGGCGTAAATTCGAAAGCAATTGCTATTATGAAAGAAGATGAGATGGATATTTCGCATCACACTTCAAATAACATAAACGAATACGTGAACATTCCCTTCGATTTTATAATAACCGTTTGCGACAATGCGAAAGAAAATTGTCCGCACTTCCCTTCACAAGCAAAAATATTTCATCAAAATTTTTTGGATCCGGCAAAGGCAAAAGGAACAGAAGCAGAAATAACAAATAAGTTCAGGAAGGTGCGGGAAATGATAAAAACTTATGCTCACAATTTTATAAGTGAGAATTTATAAAAAAAGCATATCTTAGTAGTAAATCAATTTATAATGAAAAAATATTTAGCAGAATTTATCGGAACATTTGCCCTTGTGTTTGCGGGCACAGGCGCAGTAATTGTTAACGGAGAAAGTGGCGGCGTAATAACACATATTGGTGTGGCCCTTACATTTGCATCGGTAATTGCCTGCATGATTTACGCTTTGGGGAACATTTCCGGAGCCCACTTTAATCCGGCGGTAACCATTGCTTTTTGGGTTTCAAAACACTTTCCCGCAAAAGAAATTGCACCTTATGTTTTAAGCCAGATCGCGGGTGCATTTACCGCAAGTGCAATTTTAAAATTTCTTTTTCCGGCCAATCAATTATTAGGCACCACCTTGCCGGCCGGCGAGCCCATGCAATCTTTTGTGCTGGAGGTGATCACAACGTTTTTTTTAATGCTTGTAATTATTCATGTTGCCAAAGGCAGCAAAGAGCAAGGCATGTTTGCAGGACTAGCAATTGGCGGAACAATTTTATTTAATGCCCTTTTTTCGGGCCCTATCAGTGGCGGCTCCTTTAACCCTGCCCGATCATTAGCCCCGGCCATTTTATCAGGACATACAGAACACCTATGGATCTATTTGACAGCACCCGTTATTGGCGCCATTATTGCCGTGTTGGCTTGGAAAGTTTTTAGAACGGAAAGCAAATAGAACGCTGATATTTATTTCAACTTTTTTAATTGTTTGCTATTCATCAGTGATCCCATTTGTGAAATAGCCGTTTCATTTAATTTCGCCAAACGATTTTGCTGGTTAATATTTTGATTGATCAATAAAGCGTTAATGCTTTCCAGGTTGGAAAGCACAACCAATTGTTCAAGGCTCGCAAGATCCCTTATATTTCCCTTTTCTCCTGGATTTTGCTCCCGCCATTCTTTTGCGGTTTTTCCAAACAAAGCCACATTGAGTAAATCAGCCTCATCTGCATAAATAGCATTTTTTTGCAAAGCTGTTAGTGCTGCCGGGATTAGATTTTCTTTAATGGCATCCGCATGAATATGGTAATTTACTTTTGAAAGTGTTCGTTGAAAATTCCATTCGAGTTTTAATCTGCGTCCTTCTTCAGTTTTCAATCTATTAAACTCCTTAATCAAATAAATTTTAAATTCGGCACTTATCCACATTCCAAACTCAAAAGCAATTTCGGGATGAGCAAAAGTTCCACCGTACCGTCCGGTTGTTGCAATTAACCCAATCGCATTGGTTTTGTTTTCCCATTCTTTAACACTTATCTTATAATTGTTCAAGCCAGTTTTACTTTTAATTATGGCGAATTCGCCATAATTAAAATCCTTATTGTACACGCTTTCCCAAATTCCAAGAAACTCAACTGTATTTCTATTTCTTAGCCAATCCGAGATAAAGAAATCACCATCTTTTGCTTTTAACATATCTGTCAGGGAAATGTACTCATTCACGCCCTTTCTTAAAATTGTAACCTCGGTTCCTTTTACGTTTATAGTTTTATTTTTTGTCATACTAATTTTTATATAGGCGGAATGGTCCGTTTATACTACAACAAAATTACTACGTAAAACCGCAAATGCTTGCTATGAATTATAGCATTTTCAAAAAAATCATCTCAAGATCAATAGCCTATTCGAATCAAGCTTAATAAAAATAAATAATAAAATTGTAAAGGCCCATAATGAAGAGCCCCCGTAACTGAAGAATGGCAAGGGAATCCCTATCACCGGCATTAAGCCAATTGTCATTCCGATATTCACCGCGAGGTGAAAAAATAAAACAGCCGCAACACCGTATCCATAGATCCGGCTAAAGTCCGACCGCTGCCGTTCGGACAAAAATATTATTCTCAGGATCAAAAATAATTCGAGAAAAATTACACCGGTGCTTCCAAAAAAACCCCACTCCTCGCCTACTGTACAAAAAATAAAATCGGTGTCCTGCTCCGGTACAAAATCGTATTTTGTTTGAGTACCCTGCAAATAACCCTTGCCCCAAAAACCACCGCTGCCAATGGCAATTTTTGCCTGGTTAACATTGTAACCTTCCTTTTTTAAATTTACATTTCCGCGACCAAGTAACACATCAATGCGCACTTTTTGATGCGGCTCTAAGTGATTGTAAACATAATTTGTTCCTAGTACAACCCCGGCCGAACAAGCGTAGACAATTATCACCACAATTAAATTTTTCCTGTTCCTTCCAACAAATAAAAAAGAACCTGCCGCAATAATTGCCAGTGTAATTAATAAAGTTGGTAAACTTGTTACCACCAGCGATACAACAAACAAAATAGCAGCAAGCAAACCAAAAATTAAAAAAGTTACACTTAACCCTTCTCTATATAAAACAATTACAAATGCAATAAATACAATTGCCAGTCCGGTTTCGTTCTGCAATTTTTTAATGATCACAATCGGCACACAAATAAATAGTAAAGCGATCAGCGTATTTTTATAATTCTTGATCAGATCCTTTAACCGCAAACGAAATACCTGGTTTACAATAATGGTACGGTTACTTAAAAATTTTGCAAGTACCAAATTGGTGGCAAATTTCATGAACTCGGCGGGCTGTATGCCAAAGTCGCCAAAGCGAAACCACGATTTACTTCCTTTCACTTCACGGCCCAGCCATATTACCAAAATATTTGCGGTAAGAAAAAAAACATAAAAGCCGTAGGCAAACACCGTGTAAAAGTTCGCGTCTATCAACAAGATCCCAAATGCTATCACCACCGCGCCGCTTATCCATATTAATTGTTTACCATATTTTTGTGTGGTATCAAAAATATTCTGATGATCCTCATTGTAAACAGCGGCGTAAATATTTAACCATCCTAAAACAACAAGCAAGGCGTAAGTTAAAATAGTAATTCTATCTACGCCATAAAATATGCTATTTTCGTTACGTGCCATTAATGGAATCCGGTTGAAAGTAAGTTTTTTCCGTTGATAAGATCGGCGTCCAATATGCGTTTTTCAATTTCCGGTCTTGCAGTTTTTCCTTTCAAATATTTTTCTATCATCAGTGTTACAACAGGTGCACTCCACACGCCTCCAAATCCTGCATTTTCAATTATGCAGGCGATGGCAATTTTAGGATTATCACGAGGAGCAAAAGCTAAAAAAACGGCATGCGATTGTCCATGCGGATTTTGCGCCGTGCCCGTTTTTCCGCAAACTACAATATCTTTTAACCGACTGGCAACAGCTGTACCACCGGGTTCCATTGCCCGGGCCATTCCTTCTATCACATTATCATACGCTTCTTGTTTTTGTACGGCCACAAAATGTTTTTCCTTAAATTTTTTATCTAAATATTTTTGATTCCCAACACCTTTAATGCAATGCGGTGTATAATAAAAACCGCGGTTGGATATAGTTGCCACCACATTGGCCATTTGCAAGGGTACTAACAATAATTCGGCTTGGCCAATTCCGAGCGAAACAATGGTGTTACTTCTCCATCCGTTTTTTCCAAACACTTTATCGTAATAGGGTGCCGACGGAACATTTCCGGGTTTATCATAGGGTAGATCTGTTCCTAAATGCGTACCGGGCCCAAATGTCATTACTGTTTCACGCCAATGATTATATCCATCAATAAACTTTGGATATTTGCGCTGATCAACAATTCTGCAAAACACATAACTGTAATACGAATTACAACTTGCAGCTACCGAACCTATCAGATCTTTTGCCCCGCCGTGCTTATGGCATTTTGGTTTGCCGCCCATTGGCGGATAGCCCATGGCGCAAGGGAAAACAGTACTCTTATCTACAACACCATCATTTTGCGCGATCAAAGCATCAAGTAATTTAAAGATAGACCCCGGCGGATACATTGCAATTAACGCGCGGTTAAATAACGGAAGCAAAGTATCCCGCTCAAGCACCGTATAATTTTTAGATCGTTCTTTTCCGCCAACCAATAAATTGGGATCGTACACCGGACTTGAGATCATTGCCAAAATTTCGCCGGTGCTTGGCTCAATGGCCACTACAGCTCCTTTTTTGCCGTGCATTAATTTTTCACCGTATTCCTGCAGATCCATGTCAATGGTGCAATACAAGGGTTTACCCGGAATGGCCGCTGTATCCAACGCGCCATTCATGTACCGCCCAATTATTTTATTGTGCACATCAGTGATCGAAATTTGCGTTCCTTTTTTTCCGCGCAACTGCTCCTCGTAACTTCTTTCTATTCCGGTAATGCCTATATAATCTCCCTCCCGATAGTACGGATCTTTTTCCGCTTTTTCTTTTGTTACCTCATTTACGTATCCAAGCAAATGCGCCGCAATGGGCTTTGGATATTGCCTAACGGTTCGCTTCTGTGGAAAAAAACCTTTAAAGCGATATATTTTTTCCTGGAGAATAGCATAGGTTTTTGCCGACATTTGTTTTTCGAAAACACTTTCTTTGCGCGGTGAGTTAGGTGCCTGGCAAGCTTTTTTCATCCGCTTTAAATATTCTTCTTTGGTAATTTCCAAAACTTCGCACAAGCCTATTGTATCGCATCCCTTGGTTTCTCTCGGTATTACCATCAGATCGTAAGAGGGACTATTTTGCACAAGTAGTTTTCCGTTCCTATCAAAAATATAACCGCGCACCGGATATTCTGTACTGCGGCGAAACGCATTGTTGTTCGATGCCAGTTTATATTGCTCATCAATTACCTGAATATAAAATAACCGGCACATGTAAATAATAACAATGAGGCAAAAAAATCCGCCAATAATAAACTTCCTTCCCGATAACTGACTGTTATTACTCATGCACGTTTTTTGTTTGTGTAAAACAAAAATTGAATTAAGTAGATGAACACAAATGTGCCTATGCTGCTTAAAATAACCCTTAAAAAAGTTCTAAAAAAATCTGAAAATTTAAACGCTTCAAGGTAAAAAAAGAAAAGATGATGAATTAAAATTAATGTGCCGGCGTAACTTAAGAACCAGGCTAGACCCATATCTTCTACTGTTGGCTGCACACCTGCGTCGTACCCTTCGC
>JANYBY010000253.1 GCA_025360565.1 Bacteroidota bacterium | reverse complement strand
GCTTATTGAACTTAGTTTTTTATATGCCAACTTAGCTAAATTTTGGAATGGTGGTTATGTAACTTTATTTATTGCATCTGTTTTAATTTTTGTAATGGCAGTATGGCATGCAGCTAAAAAAATCGGAAGCCGTTATACGGAATTTGTTAAGGTAGATAAATACAAACACGTGTTGGCAGAGTTAAGCCGAGATTTAACCATTCCTAAATATGCAACGCATTTGGTGTATCTTACAAGTGCCGGGCATTATGATGAAATAGAATCAAAGGTAATTTATTCTATTTTACAAAAACGCCCTAAGAAAGCCGACATTTATTGGTTTGTGCATGTTGATGTTATGGATGAACCTTATCGGATGGAATATAAAGTAACACACATTGCTGCCGACGATATTATTCGTGTAGATTTTAGGATCGGTTTTCGTGTGGCACCAAGAATAAATTTAATGTTCCGCAAAGTGGTGCAAGATTTGGTACACAATAAAGAAGTGGATATTACAAGCCGTTACGAATCGTTAAACAAGAATAATGTAATTGGCGATTTTAAATTTGTTGTTTTAGAAAAATTCTTGTCGTACGAAAATGACTTACCTTTTTTCGAGAAATTAATATTAACTATTTATTTCTTCCTTAAACGCTTTAGCTTAAGTGAGGCGCGCGCTTTTGGATTAGATAGCAGCTCTGTAAAAATTGAAAAATTTCCGATGGTGATTGCTCCACCAAAAGAAATGCACTTAAAACGGGTGGAGTAAGCCTTCTAACCACGGAGACACAGAGCTCACTGAGATACACTGAGTTTATTTTAATCTGAAGGTTCATAGAAAAAGGTGGGGTAAACTAACCACGGAGAGACAGAGCTCACGGAGATACACTGAGTAATAATTACAATTATAACTTTGAATTTAACCGCAAATAGACAGTAGATTTCGTAGTGAGAGT
Source organism: Bacteroidota bacterium (assembly GCA_025360565.1). GTDB lineage: Bacteria > Bacteroidota > Bacteroidia > B-17B0 > Aurantibacillaceae > Aurantibacillus. The sequence goes on along the minus strand of JANYBY010000253.1, from coordinate 9,733 downwards.
CAAAAGCTGCAATGGACTTGGGAAGCGCAAACTTGAGGACTGTAAGAATATCTTTCGATATTTTGAAGCCCGCAAAGTTGAGCATTTCCAAGTGCAGTAGCAGATTGTGGCTCGTAATAGAAATCCTATTGCCTATTTGCGGTTTAACTCAGCTGTTTTATAAGTAAAAAATTTAGTGGTTCTCAGTGCTCTTAGTGTCTCCGTGGTTAAAAAAAATGCGGTTAAAACATTTCGCACAAAAAATCTCCGTGGTTCTCAGCGCTCTTAGTGTCTCCGTGGTTAAAAAAACGTATACCGTGGTTAAAAGTTAGTGCTTAAAATGCCTTACGCCAGTCATCACCATACTTAAACCATGCGCATCGCAATAGGCAATACTTTCTTTATCTTTTATGGATCCTCCTGGTTGTATAACCGCAGTAATGCCCGCGTTATGCGCTATCTCAACACAATCCGGGAAAGGAAAAAACGCATCGCTCGCCATTACAGCGCCGTGCAGATCAAAACCAAAACTTTGCGCTTTTACAATGGCTTGTTTTAAAGCATCCACGCGCGATGTTTGCCCGGTGCCGCTTGCCAGCAATTGCCCGTTCTTTGCAAACACAATTGTGTTTGATTTGGTATGCTTCACCAATTTGTTGGCAAACAACAGATCATTTATTTCTGTAGCAGTTGGAGTTTTTGTCGTGGCCGGTTTTAAGTCTGCTTCGGTTTCTGTTTTCAGGTCTTTGTCTTGTTCAATCACGCCATTTAATAATGTGCGAAAAGATCTTTTCGAAAGTTCAACTTTGTTCTGAATTAAAATAATGCGGTTGGGTTTACTTTTTAGCATGGCCAAAGCATCGTCGTCGTAAGCAGGCGCAATTACCACTTCGCAAAATAATTTATTTACTTCGGTGGCCGTTGCTATATTAATTTTTTTATTGGCAATTAAAATTCCACCAAAGGCCGATACCGGGTCGCCGGCCAGCGCATCCAAGTATGCCTGATGAATAGTGGGGCGCGAAGCCACACCGCAAGCGTTGTTGTGTTTTAAAATAGCAAAAGTAGGTTCTGTAAAATCACCTATCAAAGCAACGGCTGCATCCACATCCAATAAATTATTATACGAAAGTTCTTTGCCGGCCAGTTTGGTAAACATGCCATCCAGATCGCCATAAAAAATACCTTGCTGATGCGGATTTTCGCCGTAACGCAACACCTGTGCTTTTTGTACACTTTGTTTAAATTGCGGAATATTTTCGGTAGTATTAAAATAATTAAAGATAGCGCTATCGTAATGCGATGAAGTTGCAAACGCCTTTGCCGCAAAATGTTTTCGGTCTGTTATATCTGAATTTCCGTTCTTGGTTTCTAACAACGCGAGTAATTCAGCGTAATCATTTCGTGAAGATATAATTACCACATCGTTAAAATTTTTTGCAGCGGCGCGTATTAAACTTATGCCGCCAATATCAATTTTTTCAATGGTATCTTGTTCCGAAGCCTTTGCCGTTACTGTTTCTTCGAAGGGATATAGGTCAACAATTACCAGATCTATATCCGGTATGTTGTGCAAGGCCTTTTCTTTTTTATCCGTTTCGTTATCACGGCGATTTAAAATTCCTCCAAAAATAGCGGGGTGCAATGTTTTAACTCTTCCGCCAAATATTTCCGGGTAAGAAGTTACCGTATCCACCGCGGTAACGGGAATCCCTAATTTTGCGATAAAAGAAAGTGTGCCTCCGGTACTATATAATTTTACATTAAGGCTATGTAATTTTTTAATTATGGGCTCTAGGTTATCCTTATAATAAACCGAAATTAAAGCGCTTTTAATTGTTTTGGTATTGCTCATTTTAAATTGAAAGAGTAAATATAGAGCTGTTATAAAATATAACGGGGAAACTTGTTCTTTTTTAGTTAACAGGTTTTGCAGTGTGTTTTTTATCTGCCATCTTTATTATCCGGATCATTAACTGAGTTTTAAGTTTTTTCTTTTGTGGCTTTTGCTTATTTTTACCGCATTGTTAATGCCTTTCTCTAAACAGACATCTTTTATTCTTTTGTGTATGCATACTTTTGCATGGGCGCAAAATTCGGATTCGTTAAAAAATGAAAGGTTTTCAATTCACGCGCAAACAACTATTATTAATCAATATAAACCGTCTTTTTTTGCTTCTTATTCGGGAGCGAACAGCCTTAAAACAGAAGAAGAAAGTAAAGTTTCAATAACATCTACTCTCTATGCCGGGTTACGGCTTTGGAAAGGAGCAAGTATTTTTATAAACCCTGAAATTGCCGGTGGCTCCGGGTTAAGCGAAGCGCTTGGTGTGGGCGATGCTCTTAACGGAGAAACATTCCGCATTGGAAATCCCGCCCCGCAGATCTATCTCGCACGTTTATATTATCAGCAAGTATTTAGTTTATCGGATGAAAAAGTTTTTCAGTCCTCGGAGTCAAATCAATTACAAGGTCATTTACCTTCTAAGTATTTTTCGATTACAGTTGGAAAAGTGGGCATAGCTGATTTTTTCGACAATAATAAATTCAGTCACGATCCCCGTACACAATTCCTCGCCTGGTCGTTAATGTCAAACGGAGCCTGGGATTATCCCGCCAACACCCGCGGTTATACTCCCAGTGTGGTTTTAGAATACACCGGTATCAACAACGAATTACGTTATGCCGCTTCTTTAATGCCTTTAACCGCTAACGGCAATATTATGAACTGGAATATTGCCAATGCCAGCTCCCACACATTAGAATATGTTCACCGACATAAGATCGGTAAAAGAAAAGGGGCACTTCGCGCATTGGGCTTTTTTACCACATGCAACATGGGCAATTACCGCGAAAGCGTTGCACAGGATGTTATTAATCCATTTATAGAAAGTTCGCGAAATTATGGCCATACAAAATATGGTTTTGGTTTAAATCTTGAGCAGGACATTAGCGCCAATTTCGGTTTTTTTATGCGTGCAAGTTGGAACGACGGAAATAATGAAACCTGGGCTTTCACCGAAATTGACCAAAGCGCAAGTGTTGGTTTTAGCCTTAATGGCGCTAAATGGAAAAGAAAAAATGATAATATTGGTTTGGCTTATGTAATTTCCGGGTTATCTGATCCGCACATAGCTTACTTAAAAGCAGGCGGTAAGGGATTTATGCTTGGCGATGGTTATATTAATTATGGAGCTGAAAATTTGGGAGAATTTTTTTATTCATTTGGGCTTTACAAAGAAAATATTTTCATTACCGGAACATATCAGGTTCTTGTTAATCCGGGTTATAATCGCGACAGGCAAGGACCGGTTAATGTATTTTCGGTGAGATTACACGCGAGAATATGAAGAGAGGCTTTAGAAACAAGAGTCATTTTACTACAAAGCATAGCAAGGTATTTCTCATTAAGCGCTTACTTTTATAAAAGTTTAAAAGAGTGTACCCATTTTTAAAAACAATGGTTTAAATTTTTATTGCCAAAAAGCAAAACACCATAAAATATGATTTTGAGTGAAATATTGATCAAATTAGATGAAGCAAAAACCTACCAAAGGTTCTACAATACACCCAAAAATTGGCGTATTGCCGAACCTTTGATAAGCATATAAGCTCGTTAGCGCAAGGCTTGACGGACACTAAAACAATTTTCATTCAAAAAATAAATTTGCGGACAACGAAATAAATACTTATCTTTGACGTTAGTAACGTGAAAAGACAGTATGATTGTTTCATTTGGCGACAAGACAACCCAAAAAATATGGGACGGTGAATGGGTAAAAAGTTTTTCGACAGATATACAAGAAACTGTGCGAAGAAAGTTAAGAATGCTTAATAACTCGTTTGACATTAAAGATCTTATGATTCCGCCTTCAAATAGACTTGAGAAACTCAAAGGTAATCGTAAGGACTTTTATTCAATACGTGTAAATGATCAATGGCGCTTAATTTTTCAATGGACAAACGGTAATGCTTTTAACGTTGAATTAATCGACTATCATTAAAACTATAGACAATGAAAAAATTAAAAAATATTCACCCAGGCGAAATTCTTTCAGAAGAATTTTTAATTCCACTTGAAATAACTGCGTATAGACTTTCAAAAGAAATCTCTATTCCTCAGACCCGCATTTCCGAAATCATTAAAGGCAACAGGCGAATTACTGCTGACACTGCTTTAAGACTTTCCAAATTTTTTGGTAACTCCGCTAAATTTTGGTTGGGGCTTCAAGACGACTTCGACATTGAAGACGAAACAAGGCATAAACAAAAAGACCTTAGGACAATTAAACAATATGTTCGCAACGCTGCATAACCCGGGTCGTGGCGCAATTGGGGTTTTCCCAAGTTTTTTTGCGGCGGGGACAAGTGGTCGGGCTGACGCCCGTTTCTTTTGCCGCAAAAAAAGAGTACCTTTAAGCTACTAATAAAGTTTTGTCGGGGTAGACAGTTTTGAGTTCCAAAAACCCAACTGCGCCAGTCTCGAAACCGTTAGCGCAAGGCTTGACGGACACCGAATTTCGACATTTTACCTCTTAAAATTTATTTCGTATCTTTATATCTGCGACAATGAAGCAACGAATTTACATAGACACTTCTGTTTTTGGTGGGTACTTCGACGAGGAGTTTGCCGAACATACCGTTCCACTTTTCGACAGGTTAAAAAATAATGAGTTTACTTTATTATTCTCGACAGTTACACAGGACGAACTTGAAGGTGCACCTGAAAAAGTTAAAGCGCTTGTTAAAAGTTTAAAGCCGGAGTATACCGACTTCCTTGACACTAATGACGAAGTAGTTAGCCTCGCTTTAGAATATATCAGTGAAAAAGTTGTTGGACAAACAAGTTACGCAGACTGTTTACACATTGCTTTAGCGACTATTAATCGTGCTGACTTTCTTGTTAGTTGGAACTTCAAGCATATCGTAAATGTTGACAGAATTCGTGGTTATAATTCTATCAATATAAAAAGCGGTTACAACAATTAGAAATACGTTCACCAAGAGAATTTGAAAAATATGAAAACGACTGAAAAAACATTTGACGCAGTAGCATTTATGCATCAGCAACGAGACAAATTGAGCGAAAAATTATCTAAAATGACCAAGGACGAGATCATTGCGTATTTCAAAACGCGTAAAGCTGAGTTGACAATAAAGCCCAGCGCCTAACAGGTGCCGCTCGGACAAAAAAATTTGACTATGGCAGACCTATTGAGGACATGTGGACACTTTTAAACACCAGCCCCTAACCGGCAATTTTTATTGTATTCATTAATTCGCAGATAGATTTTATTAATTGCGATAAACTCTTTATTTTTGTGTTACATCATTTAAAAACCAAAAAATGAAAAAGAAAATTATTTTGCTATGCGCTATCTTTACTATTACCGCATTTTCGGTTAATGCCCAAACTGAAAAACAAGAAAAAAGAAAAGTAAAAGAAGACAAGGACCAAGTAAAAGCCGATAAAGCCAAAACAGAAGCTGATGAGGCAAAACTCAAAGCCGATAAAGCTGCCGGAAATACCGGTGCCAAAAAAGAAGATAAGGCGCAAATAAAAGCAGATAAGGCAAAAACCAAAGCAGATAGAGCGCAGGAGAAAGTGGATAAAGAAAAATTAAAAGATAAGTAAGATCTTTCTTTTACATTAATAAACACGTAAGTTGCAGTCCGGCGCGAATTTTTCATTCATAATTTTATACTATGGAATACGGTAAAGTGGACGAAAAACTCTTAGATAAATTAGATCTTTCTTTGCCCAAAGATTACCCTCAAACAAAAGCTGTACTTGCAAAACAAAAACCGGGTAAACCAAAAGTGCATGTGGGCCTTGCTAAATGGGGCATTCCGCAATGGAATGGCAAATTGTATCCTAAGAAAACACCGGCTTCCAAATTTTTGGAAGAGTACGGTAAACAATATGATTGCATTGAGTTTAACGCTATTTTTTACGGCTTGCCTACTATAGAACAAGTAAAGATCTGGCAAAGCAAAGTGGGTAAGGATTTTAAATTCTGTCCAAAATTTCACGAAGCCCTTACGCACCGTAAACGTTTAAAAGATTTTAGAGAAGAATTGGATAAATTTTTAGTGGTGGCCGATGCCCTTGGAGAAAACCTGGGCCCTGTTTTTTTAATGCCGCATCCGCAAATGGGTGCCAAACATTTAGAAACTATTCAGCTTTTTTTAGAAAGCCTTCCCAAAGAAATTGAAGTGTTCACCGAATTCAGGCATAAAGAATTTATGGAGAAAAAATTGATGGATGAAATTTATCCGTGGATGGAAAAGAAAAAAATTGGATCTGTAATTACAGATACCGCCGGCATTAGAGAGGGACTGCACATGCGCCTTACCACTCCGGGATCATTTATCCGTTTTGTGGGAAACAGTTTACACAAGAGCGATTATACGCGTATTGACGATTGGGTAAAACGTATTAAACAGTGGAACCTGGCCGGTATTAAAGAAACTTATTTTTTTATGCATATGCACGACGAGCGTTACTCGCCCGAGTTAAGTAAATATTTAATTGAAGAATTAAATAAAAAATGCGGAACCTCAATAAAAGTGCCGCAATTTTACAACGATAAAAAAGACTTGTTCGATTAGAGGGTTAACCGCATAGAAACCTAGATGAGCCAAATCATCTCTTTCCTTAATTTTCAAGTAGCTTGCTTCTTTTAAGAAGCAAGTTCTATGTATCACTTTTTATCGAATAGAAATTCCGGGTTTTTAATATTCCATTGTGACTATGTGGTTAAGAATTCCTATTCCCTGAAAAAAAACGGAACCTCTATTAAAGTCCCACACTTTTATAATACGGGATAAAAGGCTTATTTTCCGAATAATTATCGACGAAAGCCCTGCGCTTCACTTAATTCAAGAATTCACAAAAACTTAATATTGGCATCCCATTTCATCTCTTTTATTTGCTTAATTTTACAGTCGCAGGTGAACACCCTTGATGATAATTAAAACATTCGTTTTAAGATCGTAAGCCGCCGTTGTTTTGTAATTTAATTATGACAAAGTTTAACGGTGTAAAAATATTAATTCTTTTTGTTTTTTTTGTTTCTGAAAAAATCAGCGGGCAATGCATCAATACGTTTCCATACACTCAAAATTTTGAAAACATTGCAGCTTGGACAGCGGGGGGAATAAATTCGGACTGGGCCTGGGGTGCTCCTTCAAAAGCTGTAATAACCGGAGCGGGTGGCGGTTCAAAATGCTGGGTTGTTGGCGGACTTTCCGGTTCATCGTACAACGGGAGTCAGCAATCTTTTATCAAGAGCCCATGTTATGATCTTTCTTCTCTTACTTGTCCAGCGGTTAGCTTTAAAGTATTTTGGGAAATGGAAAATAAATATGACGGAGCAGGTTTACAATATTCTACCGATAATGGTAATTCATGGAACAGTGTTGGGGCTTTTAACGATCCTGCAAATTGCGTAACCAGTAATTGGTATAACAATTCAAACATTAACTATTTATCGTCCAATTCAAAACAAGGCTGGTCGGGTAACAGCAAAAGTACTGCGGGCAGTTGTCAGGGCGGTTCAGGAAGTTTAGGATGGGTAGAAGCGAAACATTGTTTGGCAAACCTTGCGGGGAAAACAAATGTTTTATTTCGTTTTGTATTTGGTTCGGGAACTTCCTGCAATTCCTTCGACGGTTTTGCCATTGATGATTTTACTATTAACAATGCGTTAGTGGGTGCCGCAAGTTTCACCAATTCATGTACCAATTTTGCAGGTATTGATTCGGCTTGTCAAAAGGCCTCTTCGTATCTTTGGAATTTTGGGGATCCTTTGAGCGGCTCTGCTAATACTTCAACACTTATCAATTCTATACACCTGTTTAGCACTCCCGGAATATATAATGTAACCTTGAGTTCCTTTGGCGGCGCCTGTTCGGCAAGTACCAGCGTTTCAAAATTAATTTCAATTGTTGGCTCTTCTATAAGTTCTGTTACAAATGCAAATTGCAAAGGCGCGGCAAACGGTAGCGCTGCTGTTACTACTTTGTTCAATGTTGGCGCATGCAGTTATACATGGTCGCCTGAAGGCGGAAGCGCTGCAACAGCATCTTCGCTCACTGCCGGAAATTATTCAGTATTTATAACTGACATGAATGGCTGTAAAAGCACCAGCACAGTAAACATTTCAGAACCAAATCCAAACACAGGATCTTCTTCTCAAACCATAAACACATGCAGTGGCGACAAAACGCAATTAAAAATTAACTTATCAGGCATCAACGATCCCATATCCTATTTATGGTCTATAGGATCGGACACGAATTCATCTATTTATGTTACACCTTCAGTCACTACCATTTATTCCGCATCCATTTCTACAAGCGGAACTTGTGCAATAAATGAGCAAAAACTATTTACAGTGCAAGTTGCGCCAAAACCACATGCTGCCTTTAGCAGCTCAACATTAAAAGGATGCGCGCCGCTTTGTCCCGGTTTAAAAGATGAAAGTACAGTAAACCAAGGAACCCTTGTTAAGCGCGAATGGAGTTTTAATAACGGAATGAAAAGCAATTTTGAATCTCCGGGAATTTGTTTTGAATCATCGGGTGTTTACTCAGGACAATTAACAGTTTCTAATTCATTTGGTTGCTCCGCTATTTTGGATGCGATGATCACAATTACTGTTTTACCATCACCTTTAGTTGATTTTACTGCCAATAACTTTAAAGCTGAAGAATCGGAACCGGTTAACTTTAGAAATCTATCGTCGCCCGATGTGATCAAATGGGAGTGGAATTTTGGAGGCCTGGCTTCTTCGATCAATGCAAATCCGAATTATAGTTTTAATGATCCGGGAGACTATCACGTTCTGTTAACTGTAACAGATTCGGCAGGCTGCAATAATACTATTATTCGTGATATAAAAGTATTACCCGGATTTACTTTTTTTGCGCCTAATTCATTTACACCAAACAATGATCAATTGAATGATAGTTTTTTTCCAAAAGGAATGGGTTGGGATCCTAATGCTTACGAATTTTGGATCTTTGATAGATGGGGACAAAAATTATTTTATACTACCAATCCTTTTGAAGGATGGAAGGGTGAACAAACTGCAAACGGTGTTTATGTTTGGAAAGTGGAGCTTTTGGATCTAAATAAAAAACAACACTCTTATATGGGAACCGTGTTGCTCTCTAAATGATTTGTTACGTTCCCATTTTTAATAAACCCCTTTATTTCAAATTTTAGTTAACTTAATAATAACTTCTCCGGTCTTAAATAAAAATGCGGAACCTCTATTAAAGTCCCGCACTTTTTATAACCTAAAAATTCTTTTTTGAATCAGTATTTTTTAAAGCATCCGTCCTTAATTTCGATCTTATCGCCCGCTTTAATGCTCACTTCGCCGCAGCTTGTAACAATGATGCACTCTGTTGCGCCGCCCTGAATGGTTACATCCGAAGTTTTGCTTGAATCAAATGTTACTTCTTTCACTACCCCGTCTATCTTAACTTTAAACGTGTGCGACTTACTGTCTTTGTTGTAATAGTGAATTGTAACAGCACTAAAAGCACTCATTGAAAATGCAACTAATGCAATTGATGTTAAAATTAATTTTTTCATTTTGTTTGTTTTTAGTTATGGTGAAGCGAGATTACTTTCTGCTCCGCCCGATTTAGGTTGCCAAACTATACATTATTTCCATGAAATCAAATACCATTTACCAAACGTTAGTGTTTGGTTAGAAAGCGTAGGGTTCGTCCGGAAAAT
>JANYBY010000252.1 GCA_025360565.1 Bacteroidota bacterium | reverse complement strand
ATCAAGAACAATTCACAAAACCCTAAAAAAGACACTTTGTATTTAACCACCATGGAAACTTTGCTGAATAAATTTTCAGGAAGTAAACGAGTGACCGAAATTGATTTCCGTATTGCAAGCTGGTATTATACTAAAGCATCGTCTTATAATCCTTTAGCCGGTGAGAGTTACAAATGGTATAAAAAAACAGCAAAAGAAATTTGTAACAGAGCCATCAAAAAATTTCCTGATTCATACGGCGCTAAACAATGTGTGAATTTAATTTCGAGTATCGAAGCAAAATCCATGAACATGGTAGTTGAAGAGGTGAATGAACCTGCAAAACCTTTCAGAGCGCTGATTTCAGCATCTAATATCAATAAAGTTTATTTTAAGATCGTAAAAACCTCGCATCTTGAAATGCGAAAAATTTACCGCAAAGATTACGGTGAAAAATTGTACGAAAAAATAAATTCGCTGCCAATGGTTAAAACCTTTGAACAGGAAATTGTTGATGATGGCGACTATCAAACCCATAATCAGGAAATAAAAGTTCCCGATCTGCCATATGGTTATTATGTGATCATATCTTCTTTAAACCCCGATTTTAAATATACCAATAACCTTACTTCTTACGCACAATGCATTGTTTCGGATATTACAACTATTGAGCGCGCCAACGAAAACGGATCTCACGATTTTTACGCCATACACAGGCAAACCGGCGAACCGCTTAAAAATATTAACGTACAAATGTGGCACGAAAAATACAGTTATTTAACCCGCGATTACGAAATAAAAAAGGGTCAATCCGTAAAAACAAACGAAAAGGGCCATTTTAATATTGCATATACAAAAGATGATGATCGGTCTTTTTATGTAGAACTTATCAATGGCCAAGATTCGTATTTTAATAATAACAGTTATTACAGTTATCAGCCATATAATAACGATTACACCAATACAAAATCGTACATTTTTACCGACAGGGCCATTTACCGACCGGGACAAATAGTTTATTTTAAATCCATTTTATTGGAAGGGAAAGCAAAAGAAGAATCAAAAATAAAAGTAAAATACCCTGTAACGGTTACTTTTTATGATGTAAATCACCAAAAAGTTTCTTCACAGGAACTTACCACCAATGAGTATGGCACTGTGAGCGGTTCATTTATTGCACCACAGGGCGTGCTTAATGGACAGATGTATTTGAGCGACGGTTACGGTACAGTTTATTTTTCGGTGGAAGATTATAAGCGCCCGAAATTTGAGGTGAAGTTTAACGATGTAAAAGGTTCGTATAAAATAAATGATGAGATAACGGTTAGCGGCATTGCGAAAGCTTACGCCGGCAACGTGATCGATGGCGCCAAAGTAAGTTACAGGGTTATAAGAAAAGTAAATTACCCGTATTGGTGGTGGTGGTACCGTTCGTATTATAATTCAGGTTCAAATACCGAAATTACAAACGGAGAAACCATTACAAATGATACCGGTGCCTATTTTATAAAATTTAAAGCATTACCGGATGAATCGGTCTCTAAAAAAAGCCAGGCTACTTATAACTACGAAGTAATTGCTGATGTAACGGATATAAACGGCGAAACACATACCACTACAACTTACGCTACAGTTGGGTATCAGGCACTCACCTTAACTATTTCGAGTGATGAGATCGTGAATCAAACAGGTGTTAAACCGATAAGACTAAATACAAATAATTTAAATGGTGTTGCCGAACCAACCAAAGGAAATTTTGCAATTTATAAATTAAAACAACCGGATAAGGTGTTCCGTAACCGTTTATGGACGCAGCCTGACAGACAAACGCTTTCTAAAGCGGAGTATTACAAAATATTTCCTTTTGATCTTTATGATGATGAACAAAATAAATACAAATGGGAAAAAGGGGATAAAGTGGCCGACAAAACATTTGATACCAAAGAAAAAACTGAATATGATATTGCAGCGGAATTAAAAAATTTAAAACCCGGTGTATACGTAATTGAAGCCAATTGCAAGGATAAATTTGGCGAAGAGGTAAAAGCCTTTGAATATTTTACGCTATTTAACCCGTCAAATACCGAAATGCCCGAGCAGAACCCTGATTGGTTTTATATGCCAACAACAACTGCCGAGCCCGGAGAAAAAGTGAGTTTTATTCAGGCATCTGCTTACGCAAACACAAATTATTTATATGAATTTGAATTAAAGGACGAATTGGTAGCTTCTAAAACAATGTCGGCTTCAATGGCATTGAACGAAATTAAGGTGGAAGAAGATTACCGTGGTAATTTTTCATTTCACACCACATTTATTAAAAATAACAGGTTCTATCATCACAGCAGTACTATAAATGTGCCTTACACGAATAAAGAATTGAACATTGAATTTGAAACATTCAGAAATAAATTATTACCCGGGCAGGCCGAAGAATGGAAAATAATTATTAAAGATAAAAAAGGCGATAAAATGATGGCGGAATTAATGGCTACCATGTACGATGCATCGCTCGACGCGTTTAAACCAAATTATTGGGGCTTTAGCATTAATAATATTTTTTATGGAAGATTAAACTGGACAGCAACTGTTGCCGGACAAAATAACTCTTATGAATTTAATGATTTAAAAAGAAATTCGGCTTACTATTCATCCCGCTATTATGATAATTTAAATTATTTCGGACTTTATTTTTATAGCAATTACAGATACAGAAATCAATATGATTATAACGATGGCGATGATAGGGCTTATCCTGCAGCCGAATCTGTTTCTTATAATATGGCTACCACTAAATCTGCAAGAGCGCCAGGAAAATCAATGGCACGAGAAGAGAAAGCAAAAAAATCGATGGATAAGGATGGTTATGCTGAAAGCGAATCTGCAGCTGATGAAGTAACCACTGCCACCGGAGGATTGGCTCTGGGAGGAAAAAATAAAGGAGAATCAGGAGAAGGAAAAGAAAGCGGCGGAGAATTAGGAAACATTAAAGCACGAAGTAATTTTAATGAAACTGCGTTTTTTTATCCGCAATTGCAAACAAATGAAAAAGGAGAGACGGTAATAAAATTCACTGTGCCCGAAAGTCTTACTAAATGGAAAGTAATGGGCCTTGCGCATACAAAAGATCTAAAATGCGGACAATTTCAAAAGGAAGTGGTAACGCAAAAAGACCTGATGGTGCAACCCAATGTACCGCGTTTTTTCCGTGAGGGAGACAAAATGACCTTTATTTCGAAGATCTCAAACCTTTCAGAGACCGAATTAAAAGGAATGGCCGAATTAAAAATGTTTGATGCTTTAACGGATAAAGAAATTTCTACCACGATGATAGAAGCGGTTTCAGGAAATTTTCCAAACATTGGCTCAAGAGATTTTAACGTAAAAAAGGGGCAAAGCACTTCTATTGAATGGAATATTGCCATCCCTTTTGGTTATTCTGCAATTAAATACAGGATCTCGGCTAAAGGCGGAAACTTTACCGATGCCGAAGAACAAGCTGTGCCGGTGCTTACCAACCGTATGCTGGTAACTGAAAGTATGCCGCTGCCGATTCGCAGTAATCAAACAAAAGATTTTTCGTTTGCTAAATTTCTTTCGCAAAATAATAATTCAACTACGTTAAAAAATCATGCGTATACCTTAGAGTTCACCGCAAACCCTGCATGGTATGCGGTTCAGGCGCTTCCGTACTTAATGGAATACCCTTACGAATGCGCCGAACAAACATTTGCGCGTTATTACGCTAATAGTCTCGCTACTTATGTTGCCAATTCAAAACCAAAAATTAAAGCGGTGTTTGAAGCCTGGAAAACCACAAGCCCTGAAGCATTTTTATCTAACCTTGAAAAAAATCAGGAACTAAAAGCGGTTGTGCTCGAAGAAACTCCTTGGGTTTTGCAATCGAAAAGCGAAACCGAAAATAAAAAACGTGTCGGCTTATTATTTGACCTGAACAGAATGGCGAACGAACAAGCAAGCGCCTTCCGTAAATTATTAAAGAAACAAACTTCTAACGGCGGCTTTTGCTGGTTCGACGGCGGTCCTGATGATTGGTACATTACGCAGCACATTGCTTGTGGGTTTGGCCATTTAAATAAATTGGGAGTTCTTAAAGTAAAAGAGGATAACCAAACATGGGAGATGCTTAGCAAAGCCGTGCGTTATTGCGATAATAGAATGCGCGAAGAGTTTGAATGGGTTAAAAAGTATAATGCAGATTATAAAATTAAAAATCACTTAAGTTATACGGCTGTACAATATTTATACATGCGAAGTTTCTTTAAGGATATAGCCATGGATAATCGCAATAAAGAACATTTTGAATATTATAAAAAACAAGAACAAACCTATTGGTTAGATCAGGGAAGATATATGCAAGGCATGATATCGTTGAGTTTGTTCAGGTACGATGATCCTAAAACACCGAAAGATATTTTAAGATCGCTGAAAGAAAATTCTTTAAATAGCGAAGAAATGGGAATGTACTGGAAAGAAAATTACGGCTACTACTGGTATCAAGCCCCAATTGAACAACAAGCCATGATGATTGAGGCTTTTGACGAAGTAAATAACGATACAAAAGCGGTTGATGACCTTAAAACCTGGCTAATAAAAAGCAAACAAACGCAACACTGGGGAACTACTCGCGCAACTACAGAAGCGGTGTATGCCTTGCTGTTAAAAGGAACCGATTGGTTGAGTACAGAACCGAATGTTGAAATTACGGTAGGCGAAATTAAATTAGATCCTAAAAATGATCCGGATATTAAAGTTGAACCGGGCACAGGTTATTTCAAAAAAACGTGGACAGGTTCGGACATTAAACCGGAAATGGGGAAAATTAAAATTCAGAAAAAGGATCAGGGTGTAAGCTGGGGCGCAGTGTACTGGCAATATTTTGAGCAGTTAGATAAAATTACCCCGCACGAAACGCCGCTTAAAATTAAAAAACAATTATTCCTGCAAAAAAATACAGCAAGTGGCCCGGTGTTAGAACCAATTACCAACGCTACAAAATTAAAATTGGGTGATAAAATAAAAGCGAGGATTGAGTTGAGAGTGGATCGTGATATGAATTACGTGCACATGAAAGATATGCGGGCAGCGGGTTTTGAACCAACCAATGTTTTTAGCGGATACAGATGGCAGGATGGTTTGGGTTATTACGAAAGCACAAAAGACGCGGCAACCAATTTCTTTTTCTCGTATTTAAATAAAGGAACTTACGTTTTTGAATACCCAATGGTGGTGAACCATTACGGTGATTTCAGCAATGGAATAACACAAATTCAATGCATGTACGCCCCTGAGTTTACAAGTCATAGCGAAGGAATACGAGTGAAGGTGGGGAAATAGTTTAAGGAAGCGTTACTTATTGAAGAAGGATCTGTTTGTTATTGCAGATTCTTCTTTTGTAAGGTTTTATTTATAGATTCGTCTATTAGTAAAAAGGCTTTATGCGTTTCAAACTCTGTATTTTATTTCTTCTTTTCTTGTTCGGAGCAAAAGCCCAAAAAATTAACTGGTATGCTTGGGGCGAAACCCCGTTTAAAAAAGCGAAAGCGGAACACAAACCCGTTTTTTTGGATGTAGGAACAGAATGGTGTACCGCCTGTAATTTAATGGAAGAAAAAACCTATACAGATACTTCCATAATCCGAATTATCAATCAAAATTTTATCGCGATCAAGGCCGATGCGGAAGCGCAACCCGATGTTGGCGCGCGATTTTTAGAGTGGGGCTGGCCCGCGCTTATTTTTTTGGATTCGGCCGGAAACCAATTGAATGCCTTTCAGGGTAACAGAAAAGCAGACGTGTTTAAACCGATCTTAAATGAATTCTTAATCAATTATAAAACCGGCAAAATAAAAATTCAGAATAACGATTTTTTCTCCTCTGAACCCCCTGATAGATCAGGACTTCCCGAGCTTTATAAAAAAGCCTATGATCAGCTTGATTATTATTACGACAGTTTATATTACGGCTGGGGTTATGTTTTAAAAATTCCTTTATACCAGCCGGTTGAATTAAGTTTTTGGCTTAACAAAAATCAAAAAGGGTCAAAGGATCTTAATAAGGCCTTACGATCGTTGAATCAATATTCCAAAATAAGCGATCGTGTTTGTGGAGGAGTTTATTTCGGTTGTTCTTCCGGCCGCACCTGGAAAGGCGCACAGCCTGAGAAACGAACGGAGTACCAGGCGGGGGTGATGCATAATTATGCGGAAGCTTACATGGCCACAGGAGATAAAAAATGGCTGAATGAAGCTAACTTATTAAAAAAATATTTAATGAGTTCAATGTATTCTAAAAACGACAGTTTGTTTTATAATAGTCAGGAAGAATATATTGACCTGAAAGATCTTTCGGTTGTTATTTCTCCCGAAAAATATTTTACGCTTACTGCCGAACAACGTGCGAAATACGGATTTCCACCCATCGATAAAACGCTTTACACGGATATTAATTTTCGGATAGTACGTGGATTTTTAAAATTGTACGAAGCAACGCAAAATAAAGAAGCTCTTGATATAGCCGTTTTAACCGCCAAAAAAATAATGAGTAAAGCGTATTTGCCCGAAGGCTGGTTTAAAACAGTGATAGATAATAAAAATACCACGCAGCGTATGCGGGAATTGCCAACAGATTCGGCACAGAAAAATATTATGTATTTAAAAACACAGTCACACGCGGCAATGGCCATGTTAATGTTATACCAATTTACAAACGATAATTACTGGCTTGAAAAATGTGAGGTTTTAAAAAATGTTGTCAACGAAAAGCTATACGACAAAGAGAACGGCGGTTATTTCTCAACCAATTTAATGCCGGTTACATTAGGAGGGAAAAGAGCCGCTACAAAAGTGTTGGTTGAGAATGCCCTGTTTGCAAGGTTTTTGATTGAGTTCAGTGATCTTACCGATAACGACAGTTTATTAAAACAGGCAGAGGCAAGTTTGCGATCGGTAGGAGTAGATAAAATATTAAGCAACGAAGAAAGATTAATTGGGGATTTTGTTTTATCCCTTAATAAATTAATGAAACATCATTTGGTGTTCACTATTGTATCAACGGACTTTAACAGCGAGGATACAAAGAATTTAATTAAGCAGGTTCAGTTTTAT
Organism: Bacteroidota bacterium; assembly: GCA_025360565.1. Taxonomy (GTDB): domain Bacteria; phylum Bacteroidota; class Bacteroidia; order B-17B0; family Aurantibacillaceae; genus Aurantibacillus. Next base: position 5,856 of record JANYBY010000252.1, on the reverse strand, counting down.
TACCATCCTTCAAAATTAATGAAGCTCGAAAAACCCGGGCATTATCCCGATTTTGGAAAGGCCACTTTATTTGTGTGCAATAAAAATGTTTGTTCCATGCCAATTTCTTCTACCCAAAGTGTAAAAATAGAAGTGGATGGGTTTGTGGGGAAGTTGAAGTGATGCTAACCACGGAGACATAGAGAAAACTGAGAAACACGGAGATTTTTGATTCTGCCGGGACTCGATGTCAGGTCGAGTATGTCACATCGAGCGGAGTCGAGATGCGAGACCAAAAACCGCGGAGACACTGAGAGCATGGAGAAACACAGAGTTCATTTCATAACGTAAATATAAAATAATAGTAATCAAAATCTCCGTGAACCTTCGTGTTCTCTGTGTCTCCGTGGTGAAAAATCTCCGTGGTTTCTTAAGAACTCAATACCTCAATCAGCTCTTCCAGATCTTTATTTAATTTTTGAATGTGTTTAACCGCTTTTTCAAAAGGGGTATAAGTAATTTGTTTATTTACAATGCCAACCATTTCGTTTTTATGTCCCGCCATTAAAGCTTTCACTGCGTTAAATCCTACCATGCTTGCGTTCACCCTTTCCATGCAGGTTGGGTTCCCGCCACGTTGTATGTGTCCGAGAATACTCACGCGCATATCAAATTCGGGGCAATGTTTTTTTACGATCTCTGCCACTTTATAAGCGCCGCCGCTTTCATCACCTTCTGCCACAACAATTATTTTGCTGCTTTTTGAACTTCGCCACTTTTTAATTTTTGCAATGAGGCTGTCCATATCGTGTTTCATTTCCGGAACCAGTAAAGCTTCGGCACCGCTGGCAATGGCGCTGCGCAAGGCTATCAGCCCGGCATCACGGCCCATTACTTCAATTACAAAAACGCGGTCGTGGCTTTCGGCAGTGTCTCTTATTTTATCAATGGCTTCAACCACTGTGTTAATTGCGGTATCGTAACCAATGGTAAAATCGGTTCCAACAAGATCGTTATCAATGGTACCGGCACAGCCCATTATTGGTATTTTTATCAGTTTAGATAATTCAATTGCGCCTTTAAAACTTCCATCGCCACCAATTATTACTATGCCATCTAAATTGTGTTTTTTTACAGTCCCTGCAGCTTTAAAAATACCTTCTTTGGTCTTAAATCGTTCGCTTCTGGCAGTTTTTAAAATAGTACCGCCTCTTTGTATTATTCCCGAAACACTTTCGCGTTTCATTTCAATAAAATTATTATCAATTAATCCCTCGTAACCTCTGGTAAAACCTATTACCTTTATTTTATTGTAAAGCGCGGTTCTTACTACCGCCCTGATACACGCGTTCATTCCCGGAGAATCTCCGCCAGAAGTCAATAAGCCAATTTTTTTAATCATGGACAAATTTAAAAATTTTAACCGCAAAGGCCACGAAGTTTAACGCAAAGTGCGCAATTTTTTAAATATAACTTTGCGATCTTTGCAACCCACCTCGGCGGACTTTGCGCTCTTCGCGGTTAAACTTCAATCAAAGTTTATGTTTATAATTTGCTTAACTTAGTTTTTTTTAAATGGGACGCATCTTATCAATAGATTACGGAAGCAAAAGAGTAGGGTTGGCCGTAACCGATCCCCTAAGAATGATAGCCGGCGGATTAGCAACCGTGCACAGCAAGGATGTTGTTAAGTATTTGGAAGATTATTTTAAAAAGGAAGTGGTGGATGAAATTGTTGTGGGTGAACCAAAGACCATGCAAAATGTAAAAAGCGACAGTGCCCGTTTTATAGACCCCTTTGTAAAACACTTAGAAAAAAAATTTCCCGAAAAAAAAATTGTGCGGTATGACGAACGTTTTACCAGCGCGTTGGCGCATCAAACCATGTTAATGGGCGGAGTTAAAAAGAAGGACAGGCAAAATAAGGAAACGGTGGATATGATCAGCGCCATAATAATTTTGCAGGATTATATGAGTTTTTTGGAGTCAAGAAAATAAAGACACTATCCCGATAGGTTTCAGGTGAGACACAAGAACGATATTATAAGACCTTCAAGGTTTTTGGGAATATTCGCGGAAACCTTGAAGGTCTCTTCCAAAAAAAACTGCTCTTTTGGGAGCTGCCTTTAATTTTAAAGAGAACTTAATTTATTCTTTTATTAATCTAATTGAATATTTAATAAAAAAAATTAGCGTTATAACATAAAAGGGTGCTTCTTTTTTAAACCTGATTTTTAATTGAATTACTCCACCCACAGCACCATCCCTTTTAAATATTCCCCCTCCGGGAAATAAGGAGTTACCGGGTGATCGGCAGGTTGATTAAGGTAATGCAGTACTTTTACGTTTCGGCGAGCCTCCATAGCGGCTGATGCAATGGTGTTATAAAATAAAAATTTATCTACAACACCGCTACAGCTAAAAGTAAAGAGCAAACCGTTAGGTTTAATTAATTTTATGGCGGTTGCGTTCAGTCTTTTGTAAGCCTGTATGGCGTTGTGTTTACTGTCTCTGTTCTTTGCAAATGCCGGCGGATCTAATATAATTATATCGTAAATATTTTGTTTTTCTTTTAAATACTCAAAGGTATCTGCTGCAAAACTTTCGTGGTTTTTGCAATTATTTAATTCAATATTTTTATTGCACAATTCAATGGCGGGTTTGCTCACATCTACCGAATGAACCATAGACGCTCCTGCAGCGCAGGCATAGACCGAAAAACCGCCAGTATAGGAAAATGTATTTAAAACCGTTTTATTTTCGCTATAACCCGAAAGTAATTTTCTGTTCTCCCTTTGATCCACAAAAAAACCGGTTTTCTGTCCACCTACAAAATCTATTTTAAAAGTATGATCGTTCTCTTTTACCAAAACTTCACTTTCGCCGCCAAACAAAAATCCGTTCTGCACATTTTCGGCAAATTGTTTCAACAAAGTTTCGGCGCTCTTATTATAAATGCTTTTTAAAGTAGTGCCCAATACTTTTTTTAGAGCCTCCACAACGTTTTCTTTTTGTAAATAAATTCCCCACGAGTGGGCCTGAAAAACAACGTGTCCATTGTAAAGATCCAATATTAACCCTGATGCACCGTCGCCTTCGCCAAAGAATAAACGGCATACATTTGTGTTTTCGTTAAGGATATTTAATTGTTTTCGGTAATTGTATGCTTTATTTATTTTTTCAAACCAAAAACTTTCATCGATCACTGTTTTTGTAAATGAAATTATCCTTATGGCAATGCTTCCGTTTGCATAATACCCAATGGCTAAAAACTGGTTTTGTGATGAGTAAACTTCAACAATATCTCCTTCGTTAATGCCGGCGTCTTTTTTGGCAATAGCCCCGGAAAAAATCCAGGGATGAAAGCGCAAAGGAGAAACTTCTTTACCTTTATTGAGTATTATTTTTGGATAGTTCATTCTTTTTTACAACTGAAATCACAAAGAACACAGAGGTTCGCTTACAAATTTTCTGCGTGGGTCAAATATAGTTGTTATTTTAATATTTTACCACGGACACACAGAGGTCACAAAGGATCATAAAGAAGTTTTTTAATTAGTTTAAGCCACTAATTACACGAATTTGCACAAATTTGGATTTGATGTGGTTTAAGTTTTGATCTCTGTCATTTATTATTCAAGCAATTAGCTTGAATAATTATTTCACTAAACTGTATAGTTAAAACAATAATTAATAATTGTTTTGTGTTAATTGGTGGAATTCGTGGCTATTTTATTATATGATACACATTAAAAGCTACGAATCCGATCCACCACGGCAGACCATCATGTACACGAATTAGCACAAATTTAATTATGCTTCTAAATACAACTCCATGTTTTTTTTTTCGTCTTCTGGTCTCCACGGTTTTGTGGGTTTAAAAATAAAATCTCCGTGGTTCTTAGTGTTCTCAGTGTCTCCATGGTTAGAAATGACCCTATGGTGCAACAATATTTTCAATAAAATTTTTGAAAACAAAAAATTTATTCTAATTTAGTCCTCCTAAAAATTATTTTGACAATTATGATAGAACTTAACCAGGTTTATTCCCACGATTTTAAATTTTCTCAGGAAGAAGTAAATCAATTTGCGCAAGTTACGGGCGATAAAAACCCTGTACATACCGATGCCGCTTATGCCGCAAAGACCATGTTTAAACGCCCCATCATGCACGGAATGCTAAGCGCTTCGTTATTCAGTAAAGTGTTTGGTACATTATTTCCGGGCGAAGGCACTATTTATTTAAAACAATCGCTTAATTTTTTAAAACCCATGTATGTGGATGTGGTTTACGAAGCCGTTTTTACTGTAAAAGAAGTAATTAAGGATAAAAACCGCGCCATTGTTGAAACACAAATTAAAGATAAAACAACCGGAAACGTTTGTACATCGGGTGAAGCAACGGTAATGAATGTTGACAAGATAAAATAAATTGATAATTAAAAATTAAGAATGTAAAATTATGAGTAATAAAGACAATAATAAAAGAATAGTTCTTGTAACCGGTGCTACCGGCGGTTTAGGGACTGCAATGTGTAAGAAACTTCTACAAGAAGGTTTTAGAGTAGTAGGAAATTATGTAACACATGAAAAAGCCGAAAAATGGACCAAACAAATGAATACCGAAGGGTTTCATATTGACTTATTTCATGGCGATGTAAGTACTTTTGAAGGCGCAGCCAATATGATAAAAGCCATTGTTGAAAAAACAGGCCCTATTGATACATTGGTGAACAACGCCGGTATTACACGTGATGGCAGGTTAGTGAACATGAAACCTGAAGATTGGTATAACGTTATTAATACCAATTTAAACAGCGTTTATAACTGCACAAAAAACGTGCTCGATGGAATGATAGAAAGAAAGTTCGGTCGTATAATAAATATTTCTTCGGTTAACGGTCAACGTGGCCAATTCGGGCAAACCAATTACAGCGCGGCAAAGGCCGGTATGCATGGTTTTACAAAATCGCTTGCCATGGAAGTTGCACGATATGGCATTACGGTAAATACAATTTCACCGGGTTATATTGGTACTGATATGGTAATGGCAGTTCCCGAAAAAGTATTAACTCAAATTGTGGCGCAAGTGCCAATGGGCAGGCTGGGCGGTACACACGAGGTGGCACACCTTGTAAGTTTTTTAGCCAGCGAAGAAACCAGTTTTATTACAGGCGCAAATTACAGCATTAACGGCGGGCAGCACGTTTATTAACCTACGCCCTTGAAATTTATTTTTTTAATATTACTTTTTTGTTTTTCCTCAAAAACATTTTCGCAGCCGATGAAAAAAGTTGAACAAACTGAAATGAACATGAAATACGAACTCCCTAAAACATGGGAAGTAGACGGATTTGGCGGAGGTTTTGGTGATTGGGAAAGTGATGGAAGTTCTGTTTGTAATTGTTCGGGTACTATTAATTTTGGGCCAGATAGAAAATTAGGGATGGTTGTATATCCGGTTACTTCTAGATCGGATATGAAAAAACGAGAAAACGTTTGGGATTGTCATTTTGTGGCCACAGCAAAAACAAGTGCTTACACATCAAAAAAAATGACTTTTACGAAAAGCGTATCAAAGTGGGAGCAACTTGGAGAAGTTAAAGAGAATGCCGAGATGATGGACGATGAAGTTTGGAGTTTTAATACCACTGGACCAAATTATGGTTTTGTAATTTATTTTTGGGGTGATAAGAATGTTGTAAATGAAAACGAGAAGATCATAACTAAAATACTCGATTCGTTTATTCAGTTAAAAAAATAGGATTTCAGCTTATACCAAACCGATAAATTTAACTTAGATCTAAACATCCCCGGAAAGGGGCTTGTAATAGTTAAATAAAACATCTATTTTAGCCCGACTAAAATTCAATATGG
>JANYBY010000107.1 GCA_025360565.1 Bacteroidota bacterium | reverse complement strand
GCTTGCTTCCCCTAATTATTATGGAAACGTTACAAACGCTCTATGGGCCTGGGGAGATGGCTCTACATCAAATATTTTATTTACAAATCACACATATTCAGCAGCCGGTCTTTACAATATTTGTTTAACTGTAACTGTTTCATGCGCGAATTCATCTTCCACTTGTTCAGGGTATAATATTTATAGATCTCCAGTAAATATAGATATGTCAATGGTTACAGTAAGTGTTGTTCCAAAAGCTCCTGTTGGTTTAAAAACCAATACGCTCGATGATATTAATTTCTCTTTTTATCCTAATCCGGCAAACGAAATGCTTAACATCGAGTTAGAAATGAAATTTGAAACGAATATGAAAATTCAAATAATTGATGTTATAGGTCAAACTGTGAAAGAAGAACAGCTCATTTTTAAAAATAAAACAGCGCCGATCAAAATAGATGATCTTCCAAATGGCGTTTATCTTTTAAATTTAAAGGGAATTAATTCGCAAACAATTAGTAAGAGGTTTATTATTTCAAGGAATTAGAACATTCGTTTAGAACGGATCCCTCCTTCGTCGGGATGAGTTAAGGTGTGGAGAATTGCCTCTTGCCTCCAAGAAACAAAACATTTAAAATGTACCACTTAAAAGGGCACGGACCTTACCCCAACTTCAGCCTCACACACGACACAGTCATCCCGAGGTACGAGGGATCTTAACAGGGAAAAGATCCCTCCTTCGTTGGGATGACGATATGATAGATGAAAGTGTTTGGTCATCCTGAGGTGCGAGGGATCTTTTGTTCCAAGACTTTGTAAATAAATTTCATATTTATTTTTCGTAACATTAATTTTATCCTCCATTATGCATTTCAAAAGATATTTGGTTTATATACTTACTAATCATAACAAAACGGTTCTATATACAGGTATTACAAATAATTTACCGCAAAGAATTATTGAGCACTATTTAGATCAGGAAACGAAACAAACATTTGCCGGAAAATATAACTGCTGCTATCTTTTATATTATGAAGTTTATCCAAGCGCCGCTGACGCAATTGCAAGAGAAAAGGAAATTAAGGGTTGGTCAAGAAAGAAAAAGGTGGTACTAATTGAAAAAGTGAATCAATCTTGGAAATTCTTAAATTCCGAGATCATGGATTGGCCTCCGCCAGAGAGGATTGAACGGCGAGACAAATGGTAAAAGATCCCTCCTTCGTCGGGATGACTTAAGCCTTGGTTTACAACCCCAGTTCTTCCTTATCCATATACAATCTTTGCAAGCCTTCTGCAAAATCGTAGCCACGGTCGGCAGTAATGGTTTGTCCTCTGATGCCATCCATCAATCCTGAACACATCATATAAGCCACACGGGCAAACTCTTCAAGTTCAATGTGGGTGCCGGGAATATCGTATTTACCAATAAATTCTGTCCACTCGTTACCCAGAGTTGAAAGTAAAGAGTCAGTTATAACAGGACGGGTTCTCAGAATATTAAAGATCACATTCTCATCGTAAAAGTGATAGTTTAAGTACTTCACCAAAACTTCGTTCACGGCTTTGGTGGCCGCAGCAAAATCGTAATTTTTATGAAACCTGTCCGGGCCGTGAGAAGATAAACCAATTACATATTTTGGATAAACTCCAAAAACAACTTTCATTTGGCGGGTGTATTCAACCATTGGCCAGCAGCTGTACTCAATGCTTTTTAAAAGCGAACCTTCGTTATAGTCATCAATACTTTTTACAAGGTTTGCAAACGATACGTTAGAAATAAATACATCCAGTTTCCCGAAACGGTTTTTAATTTCGGTTAAAAGATCAACGGTATCCTCGTTGTTAATTACATCGGCCTGTTTTAAATATGGCGCCGGTAATTTACGATCGGTAAACTCTTTAATAATATCTTCTTCTTCAATACTTCCCCAGCCGTAAGTAATAACAACCTGATCGCCATGCTCGGCAAATTTAAATGCTATCTCCTTGCCTATTCCTTTAGTACCGCCGGTTACAAGTACAACTCGTTGTTTAGTATTTGACATAATTTTCCTGTATAGTTTTTAAAATTTCTTCTTCATTAAAAGTTAACTCGTGCATCATTGTTTCAATAGTATAAGTTTCTTCAAAGGTTTTGCGGCGTTCCATACTTTGGTAACGTTTTAAAACCGATAAAGCCAAACGCGGTTTTTCGGCCATTGCTTCGGCTAAAATATGTGCTTTTTCTAACACTTCGGCCTTTGGTAAAATATAATTTATGTTTGTTTTGCCCTGTAAACTTTTGCCCGAATAATTATTGCCGGTGTATTGCATTTCTTGCGCCACCGCCGGCGACATATAATGCTCCATTAATTTTGTTATGCCCATGCCCGGGGTAAAGCCCATATTCATAAACGAGCAACCATAACGGCTTTCTTCGGCTAAAATGGCAATGTCGGCGCACAATCCTAAAGCTAATCCACCTCCAATAGCATGGCCTTCCATGGCTGAAATAACGGGAATAGGAATATCAAGGATCATTTTAGACAATATAATATCTACCGGTTTTATTTCCTTTTTACACAGTCTAATAAGAGTTTCCAGATCGGCCCCGGAGTTAAAAACATCGGGCAAACCACTAATTATTAAAACCTTAAGTTCATCGTTACTTTTAGCTTCGTTTAAGCAATGAATAAGATCTTCAATAAAGTCGGGACTTAATCCGTTTTTACCGGCGGCATCGTTCATTTTTAAAGTACCAATATGCGATGAATCGATAGAAAGTGTGACTAATTTACCTTTTTTGGAAGAATTCATCTTAATTTGGAATTATAACGGTAAAATTGCGGTTTTTGCGATTTAATAGGCAGTAAAAATAGTAAAAATATATTAACTCATTGGTAATCTGAACAAAGTTGAATAAAATGTGGCTCAAAAACAGACAATTAGCCTGTTAATAACTAATAATTACCAATTTTTATTTTTCATCTATCTTAACCCCCGCATTGTAATTTTTTAGTAAATTTGATGCCTTATAAAAACAAACCAAAAATTAACATTTCAAAATGGAAAGAGAAGAAATTTTAAAAGTTATTGAGAAGCATTTAGTTAAATCTGTTCCGGGCATTACAGAAAAGGTAGATCCTGAAAAAAAGTTTACTGATTACGGAGCTAATAGTTTAGATATTGTTGAAATTGTTTCGGGCGCAATGCGCGAACTTAAAGTTAAAATTCCGCGTACAGAACTATCTGATATTAAAAACATTTCAGGTTTAATTGATAAGTTTGAGGCATTTGCTACTAAATAAAGTTTAGGGGCCTTGCAGGCTTAAAGCCAAAGAGACCTGACAGGTTTTAAAAACCTTTCAGGTCTTTCTAAAAAAATTTTAAAAATTATCTATCATGCAGAATACTTTTTTAGATTTCACCGGTAAAGTAGTTTTAATAACCGGCGGAACCAGAGGTATTGGTTTAGAAACCGGCTTATCATTCGGCAAAAGAGGTGCGCTTTGTATTTTAACCTATCGCTGGGGCGACCATGATGATGAAGCCATTTACAAAGAATTTGCAAAAGTAAAAGCACCAAAACCCATTTTACATGCGGCAGATGTTTCGAAGAACGACGAAACAAAAGCTTTGCTGGAAGATGTAAAAAAACAAGGGGTAAAAAAGATTGATATTTTTATCAGCAATGTGTCGCAGGCAATGGTTATTAATTGTTTTGAAGATTATACTTTAAAAGGATTAAAACAAAGTATCTCCTACTCTACCTGGCCAATGATCTCGTACACCAAAGAAATTTTTGCGGCTTTTGGTCATTATCCAAAATACATTATCGGCGTTTCTTCTACCGGCCCAACAGATTATTCTATCGGGTACGACTTTGTTGCAGCATCAAAAACTGTGATGGAGGTTTTTGTAAAATACCTTAATTACCGTTTACGAAAATTCGATGTGTGTATTAACGCGGTTCGTTCGCGCGCCATTAAAACCAAATCGCTTGAAGCAACTTTTGGAAAAGACCTGGAAGATTTTGCAAAACAATTTGTACCCGATAATTACTGGATACAGCCCGAAGAACTTTCTGAAGCCATTGTGGGCTTGTGTTCGGGTTATTGCGATACCATAAGCGGACAAACCATAACTGTTGACAAAGGCACCAGCTTTTTCGACAACATTATGGATATTTACACCCGCGCTCAAAAAAAGAAATTAAAACCGGTTTAATATGTCAAACTTAGAGGCAAGCCTTAAAAAGCACGTACACGAACATTTTTCGGAGTACACTTACGATATGTTTATGATGAACATGTCGGCCGATTTAGAAGAAATAGAATTGTTTTCGGAATACGTTGATATTTTAAACGATAAAAAAATGTACACCTTCGAAGCTGCTCGTTCGGGTACGCAAACAACCGAAACCGATCTTCACAGAGAAAACGGTGAATCAATTCATATTATAAATTTATCAAGCTACAATTATTTAGGTTTCAGTTATCACCCCGATGTTATTAAGGCCGCGCAAAACGCAGTGGCTCAATACGGCCTGGGTGCTTCCAGTTCGCCCGTTATTAGCGGAACTTACACTATACATAAAGAATTGGAAAAAGCGTTAGAGAAATTTTTTGATCTTCCCGGCCGTGGGGTTTCATTATTTACCGCCGGTTACAGCGTTAATTTAGGAGCCATCTCCGCATTTATAAAACCCGGTCATAAAGTTATTATGGATGCGGCATCGCACATGTCAATTGTAGAAGGCGCAAAGCTTTCAGGCGGAGATATGTCTTTCTTCCGGCACAATGATATGGCGCACCTAGAAGAATTATTAAAGGCTCAATGCGATGATTTTACGCGTGTCCTTATTTGTGTGGAAGGTATTTACAGCGGTGACGGTGATTACGGAAATTTAAAAGATGTAGTACGTTTGGCAAAACAATACGGCGCTTTTACTTTGGTGGATGAAGCACATTCTGCTGTAGTAGCGGGCGACAACGGACGCGGCGTTTGCGAAATGCAAGGCGTTTTAGAAGATGTTGACCTTTACGTAATGACCTTTAGCAAAGCATTTGGCGGTGTTGGTGGTGCTGTTTACGCGAAAAAAGAAATTATTAAATACATGAACTGGTATGCAAAATGCAGAATGTTTTCATGTGCCTTAGACCCTGCGGTAACAGGCGGAATGGTGAAAGTGATTGAGCTGGCAAATGGCCCGATGGGTGATGAAAGAAGAAAAAGATTAAAATCAAACGCAAAATATTACAGAAGTTTATTGGATGGAAAAGTAAAATTAAGCGAAGGCGATGCATGGGTGGTAATTGTACATTTTGGAGCTGAAAGCAAAACCCTGGCCTTAAACGATTATTTACAACGCAAGGGATTAGATACAAGCATTATTCAATTTCCGGCAGTACCAAGAAATGAAGCGAGGATCAGAATGTTTATTACATCTGAACACACCGAAGCACAATTGAAAAAAGCGGCTGATATTATTTTGGATGCCGCGGGTAAATTTGATTTTTTATTAAAATAAATGGAACGCGGATTAGTATGATTGTTATGATGAGCGCAGATAAAAATCATAATAAATCTTAATTATCATAAAGATCAGCGTTCAATAAATAAAACACACATGAAAAAAGTAGCAGTTATTACCGGAGGTTCATCAGGATTGGGTTATGCCTTAGCCGAAATATTAGGAAAGCAGGGATACAGCATTGTTATAATGGCCCGCAACCAGGAAAAAATAACGCAAGCTGTTGCCGCTTTAACGGCATTGAGTATTACCGCAAAAGGCATTTCGTGTGATATTACGGATGAAAGCGCATTGCAAAAAGCATTCAATCAAATAAAAGATGAGTACAAACAAATTGATTATTTAATTTTAAACGCGGGTGTTGTAACTACAAAATTGCTTTCTGAATATAAAAACACTGCCGAAATAAAACAGGATCTTGAGATAGATCTTTGGGGAACAATTTTATCGGCTTATCAATTTTTACCCTTGCTTCAAAGCGGTTCTAAATTATTGATGATCTCTTCGGGCTTCGGATTAATGGGCGCTGCGGGCTATTCAATGTATTGCGCAGCCAAAGCGGGCATAGTAAATTTTGGAGAGGCTTTACGCAGAGAATTATTGAGCAAAAATATAAATGTGTACACCGCTTGTCCGGGCGATATGGATACGCCGCAATTTCATAATGAAGTGAAGAACGCACCGGCTTGGATGAAAAAAGAAACGCCGCGTAAATTAATGAAGACAGCCGTTGTTGCCGAAAAAATTCTTAAGCAAGCAAACGGGCATAAAAAATATTTAATTGTTCCTTCAGGCGATGTAAATATGCTGGTTGTGCTGAGTAAAATTTTACCAAGAAAATTCAGAGACTCTTTGTTAGACGGGATGTTTCCGAGACCTTAATCCTTTAACCGCAAAGAGCGCGAAGAAGGCGCTAAGTGCGCTATTATAATTTCTTTGAGCACTTTGCTAAATCTTAGTGTGCTTTGTGTTTAAACTAAGGAATAATTCGTTCAATTACTTCATCTCCCTTAATAGGGTCTTTACCGGTAACCTCAAGGTATTTTACTTTCGGGGCCCAAAAAGAACCGCCTTCTATTTGAATAAAAACTCTTTGCAGCAAAATAAGTTTATTACTTAAATACATAAATGCTTCGTACTTATTATCTATTGCAGATTTAATTAAAAAGATCTGTTTCTTTTTGTAGGATACAAAATTAAAAGCGTAGGATTTTTTTGTTGTATCTACCATTTTAATATCAACGCCATAGGCGTATTTACGTTGAATAAAATTTAAGTCTTCAATACTACCGTCCTTGGTATAATTGATCCAGTAAATTTTGATCGGTTTTTTTTCATCCAATTCTCCTTTATCATTCACATTCAGGGCATAAATAAGCGTATTAATATTAAAGGTACGCTGCACATAAAACAAAAGATTCTTAATATCTACAGGCTTTGGAAACACTTTGGCTTCTTTTTCCTTTTTTTTAGTTTGCGCAAAGGCAGTAAAAGAAAAAAGGAAAGCTCCTAATAAAACTACATATTTTATGGTTTTTAAAATAAGGCCGTTTTTAAACTAATTGGAGGCAAATTTAACCGTAGTATTCCATATAAACTAAAAAACTTTTGCCCTTGATAAAAAAGGGGTTTTCTATGAATTTAACAGCTGTTTTAACTTGATCTTGC
>JANYBY010000080.1 GCA_025360565.1 Bacteroidota bacterium | reverse complement strand
ACTTTTTTAAGTGTGGCATCATCCAAAAACTGAGAAACCGGAACGCCGGTTAATGAAGCTAAACGGGTTAAAGGGATCATGGTTGTATCGCCATGCCCGCCAATAACCGCGCCACTGATATCGCTTGCAGGTGCATTAAGCGCTAATGATAAATAGCATTTAAAACGGGCTGTATCTAAAATACCGCCCATACCAATAATTCTGTTTTTTGGCAATTTACTTTCTTTTAATGCCAGGTAAGTCATAGTATCCATCGGGTTACTTACTACAATTATTATGGCCTCGGGAGAATGTTTTAAAACATTTTCGGTAACGCCTTTTACAATTCCTGCGTTAATGCCAATTAATTCTTCGCGCGTCATACCGGGTTTACGAGGTATGCCGCTTGTAATAACTACCACAGCGCTTCCTGCAGTTTTGGCGTAATCGTTGGTACTGCCGCTAATGCGCGTATTGAAACCATTTAAGGTGGCTGTTTGCATTAGGTCTAAAGCTTTGCCTTCGGCAAAATTTTCTTTAATGTCTAAAATAACAACTTCGCTAACTATTTTATTTAATGCAATATATTCTGCACAAGTTGCACCAACATTTCCGGCGCCTACAACTGAAACTTTCATAGTTTTATTTTTTAAATTATAGGTAAAAGTAGCGTATTTAGCCAATATCAGGGCATCTGTTAATAAATATTTTCGGCTAAGAACTGGTTATCGTAAAGCTTTTTAAATTTTCCGTTCAGGGCCAGTAACTCGCTGATACTGCCTGCTTCAGCTACTTCGCCATGATCAAAAACAATTATTTTATTTACGTTTTTAATGGTAGATAAACGGTGGGCAATGATGATAGAGGTGCGCCCCTTCGATATTTTTTCGGAAGCTTTTTGTATCAGTCGCTCTGTTGCCGTATCAATGGTAGCAGTGGCTTCATCTAAAATAAAAAGTCCGGGTTTATAAACATAAGCTCTTATAAAAGCGATCAATTGACGCTGTCCGGCCGATAAGCTTTGTCCGCGCTCTGTTACCTGATAATTGAATCCGCCGGGAAGTTCTTTTATAAAATCGTTCAGGCCAATTTGATCGGTTGCTTCTTCTACATTCTTTAAACTAATTTCAGGATTGTTCAATGTAATATTATTTAAAACCGAATCGTTAAATAAATGCACATCCTGCAACACCACACCGGTGTTAAGGCGCAGACTTTCGAGTCGGTAATCTTCAATTTTAATTCCGTCAATTAAGATCTCTCCTTTATTTATTTCATAAAATCGGCTTAACAGATTAATGATGGTTGATTTACCTGCGCCTGTGGCGCCGATCAAGGCAACCGTTTCGCCGGAATTTATTTGGAGAGAAATATTTTTTAAAACAAAATGTTCGTCTTTATAAGCGAACCAAACGTTTTTTAATTCAATATTTTTTTTAACGGCGGTAAAAACCTGTGTTCCTTTATCTTCAATTTTTTCGTCGGTATCAATAACTTTAAACACCCGCTCAGCCGATACCACACCCATTTGCAGGGTATTTAAACGGTCGGCCATCATACGAATGGGCCTGAACATCATATTTATCATCATAATAAAAAAAGTAATGTCGCCTAAACCCACATGAAAAGAATTACTTTTTACACCTGCAAACCAAATAACAAGCGCAATTGAAAAAGACGCTAAAATTTCGACCACCGGAAAAAAAACGGAGTAATAAAAAATAGATTTTATGTTTGCTACTTTATGTTTTTCGTTTATCACTTTAAATTTATCCAGCTCCTGCTCTTCTTTATTAAAAAGATGAACGATCTTCATGCCCGTAATGTGTTCTTGCGTAAATGTATTTAATTCGGCTACGGAGTTGCGAACCATGGTAAATGTTCTTTTTACGCCGGTTTTAAAAAGCGCCGTGGCCACAAATAATAAGGGAATAGTGCTCAGCGCCAAAAGTGCCAGCACCCAATTGGTCCATAGCATGGCAATAACAAACGCGAGGATCATAATGATATCACCTGTAATAACAATAAAACCTTCAGAGAACATATTGCTTAAACTTTCAATGTCCGAAATGGTCCTGGTAACAAGCATTCCCACGGGCGTGTTGTCGAAATAAGAATTTTTTAAACTCAGTACATGTTTATAAACTTGGTTGCGAAGGTCCTTAACAATGTTTTGCCCAAGCAAATTAGTAATGCGAATATTTATAATTTGCATTAAGGCTTCAATAATTAAAACGCCAAAAATTAAAAGGCAGGCATTATTTAATTTCCCCGCATCTTCGGAAGAAGAAATATAATTATTCAACGTAAAACTCACCAACATTGGCCTTACAATTGACATGCCCGAAAGTAACAAGGTAATTACAATTGAACCGTAGAATAGTTTTTTGTATTTACTCGAATAACTTAATATGCGTTTTATTAAGCCGGTATTTAATTTCGTTTTATGTTTTGTTTCAGTCAATAAATAATTGTGTTGGATATTTTATACCGGTTAAAAATAAACCATGTGCCGGTGCGTTTTGTCCGGCAGCGGTTCGGTCTTTAGCCTCAATCACTTTTTTAAATTCTTCGAGCGATATTTTTTTTCTGCCCACTAAAACCAAAGTGCCAACAATTGCGCGTACCATGCCTCGCAAAAACCGATCGGCACAAATGGTGAAGCGCCATTCGTGCTCATGTGAATTTTGCCAAAGCGCTTTTGTTATTTTGCAGTTGTTGGTTTTATTTTGTGTATGCAGTTTGCTGAAACTTGTAAAATCAGAGTAGTTCAACAACAGGGCCGCGGCTTTATTCATTAATTCAAAATCCAGATCCCCGTATAAGTACCAGCTGGAGTTTTCGATAAAGGGATTTTTTTGTTGATGCAGAAAATAAAAATAGGTTCTTTCTTCGGCATGATAACGTGCATGAGCATCATCCTTCACTTTATGAATATTATTTACGCTGATGGAAACCGGCAATACCGTATTGAATTTATAGACCCAATGATTTTTATTTTCGATCAGATCCGGACAATTGCTGTCAAAATGCGCCATGTAATTTTTTGCGTTCACTCCCGTGTCAGTTCGCCCGCAACCCGTTAATTCAACTTGTTCCTGAAGGATCATGGATAACTTTTCCTGCAGTATTTGCTGAATAGTATTTGGCGTATTATCCTGCGCTTGCCAACCGTTGTAACCGGTGCCATTGTATGAGAGAGTGAGAAAAAAGCGGGGCATTTGGCAAAGTTAGGGTTTTTTGAGAGACCATAGTTGAACTATTGCCGCGGATTACACAGATTTTCATAGAAGAAGTTTAATCTATGTGTATCTGCGAAATCTATGGCATAATTATAGGCATTTATGTACCTTCACGCGATAAAATGTCAAAAATTAAGAAAAATTTTGTTCTCGAGAACCTCGAGATCGTAGATATTAGTACCGAGGGAAAAGCAATTGCCAAACACGATGGTTTGGTTGTTTTTGTTGAAGGCGCGGTGCCCGGCGATATAGTGGACGTAATGGTTCACCGTAAAAAAAATAGTTTTGCCGAGGGGAAAGCGCAAACCATTAAAACGTTTTCAAAAGACCGGGTTGAGCCAAAATGCAGTCACTTTGGTACTTGCGGGGGATGCAAATGGCAAAACTTATCGTACAAAAAACAATTGGAATTTAAACAAAAGTATGTGTACGATGCGTTCATACGCATTGGAAAACTGGAGTTTAACGAGATAACGCCCATCCTTGGCAATGCCGATGAATATTATTACAGGAATAAACTGGAGTTTTCTTTCTCAAATAAAAAATGGCTTACTACCGAACAAATTTTATCGCAGGAAGAAGTTAAAAATAAAAATGCCTTGGGTTTTCATATCCCCGGCATGTTTGATAAGATCTTAAATATTGATGATTGTTATTTGCAGGCTGAGCCAAGCAACACAATCAGGAACGCGGTGAGAGATTACGCGTTTAAAAATGGACTTACTTTTTTTGATATAAGGAATAAAGCGGGAATGTTAAGAACACTGCTAATACGCACCACCAGCGCAGGAGAGATAATGGTGGTGGTTTCGGTCTTCGAATTTTTGGAAAAGGAATTAGTAGCCTTGCTCGAATTTTTAAAAATTAATTTTCCAAAAATAACCAGTTTACAATACACACACAACAACAAGGGCAACGATACTTTGTTTGGGTTGGATATAAAAACATTTTATGGCCGCGACTATATTGAAGAAGAAATGGAAGGGCTAAAATTTAAAATAAGCGCCAAATCTTTTTATCAAACCAATTCGGTTCAGGCATATAATTTATATAAAATTACAAGAGAATTTGCCGACTTAACGGGCAATGAAATTGTTTACGATCTATACACCGGCACGGGCACCATTGCGAATTTTATTGCCAAACATGCCAAAAAGGTGGTGGGAGTGGAGTATGTGGAGGATTCGATAAAAGACGCGATTGAAAACTCGAAGAGCAATAATATTACCAACACTCAATTTTTTGCCGGCGATATGAAAGATGTATTGAACGAAGAGTTTATTAAAGCGCATGAAAAACCTGATGTAATTATTACAGATCCGCCCCGCGCGGGCATGCATGAAGATGTGATAAATGTAATTTTAAAAGCCGCGCCCCAAAAAATTGTTTATGTAAGTTGTAACCCGAGTACGCAGGCCCGCGATCTGGCCTTAATGCAGCATGCGTATAAAATCGTAAAGATACAGCCGGTAGATATGTTTCCGCAAACGGCGCATGTTGAAAATGTTGTTTTGCTGGAGAGAATAAGTTGAGATAAATTTGTGCACGATGAAAAAGTTAGGAGTTGCGCCAGGGACACGAAAGGCTTGGTTCTTTTGGCCGCCTTTTTTAGGCGAGCCAAAAAACCGCAGCGAAGCGGAGCCTGAAGTGGCCCGCCCGGGCGCCCTAATAAAAAAATGTTTTTTGTAAAAATTTACCTTATCATTTAAACCTGCCCGTAAACCCGAATTGAATAATAATAGGACTCGGGTAAATAGATAATTTTTGTGGCGTTAAATTGTACATTAACGAAGTGTTAAACGAAAATAAATTTCCAACCGGTTGGCAATAACCAATGCCTGCTAAACCGTAATCAACCCAAACTCTTGGTCGTGGATCAACAGTACTGAACCAATCGGGCTGATATAATTTATCGAACTGACCCTGAACAAAAAAATTAGGGGTAATAGAATATCTTAAATAAGAATGCATACCAAACATAGATTGTGTAAAACGCCCGTAACCCGAATAACTAATACTGGTATAATTGTAAATACCGCCAAAACCTATATTACAATTTTTAAAAGGAATGTATCCAATAGAAGGGGTTATATAAAAATAAGTTACCGTTCCGAAAAACAATTGAAAATTGGCATCATAGGTCACTTTTTTTTTCCATTCCTCATTTTTTTCCTTCATGGCTTTTGTAGACTTGGGTCTCTCACCCGTATAAACGCTGTCCGTTTGCGAAAACAAATTAAATGTTAACGAAAATAGTAAGGTTAATGTTATTATTAATTGCTTCATCTGCCTATCTTTGTGCTTCAATGTACCTCAAATTTACAAAATTATGGTGATATTAATTACCGGTGTATCAAAAGGAATTGGCTTTGAAATGTTAAGGCAATTCTCGAAAAACCCTTCAGTAACGGTTATTGGCGTGTCGCGCAACACCTTAGCCCTTTCCAAGTATATTGAAGAGCAAAACATTTCTAATATTTTAACAATAAAAGCCGATATAACTAAGACTACGGATCAAAAGAAGATCGCAAATACGGTAAAAAAACTTAAATTAAACATAAACGTTATTATTAATAACGCAGGTGAGGTAGTTCGCAAACCCTTTGAAAAGATCACGGCAAAAGAGTTGCAATCTGTTTACACCACAAATGTATTTGCGCCTTTTCAGCTAATTCAAACTTTACTTCCGTTAATGAATAAAAAAAGCAAAAGTCATATTGTAAACATTAGCAGCATTGGCGGATTTCAGGGCTCGTCAAAATTCGCGGGCTTAAGCGCGTATAGCAGCAGTAAAGCCGCCCTTTGTGGATTAACCGAATGTTTGGCCGAAGAATTTAAAACCAAAAACATTGCGGTAAATTGTTTGGCCATTGGCGCAGTACAAACCGAAATGTTAAGCAAAGCTTTTCCCGGATATAAAGCCCCAACGAGTGCAAAACAAATGGCCGAATACGTTTGCGTTTTTGCGTTAACCGGACAAAATTATTTTAACGGAAAAATTATCCCTGTAAGTTTATCAACACCATAACAGGTTTGGAAAAACGAATGAAACGGTTTGTGTTTATAGTTTTTTTGTTGGGCTGTGTAAAAACCTTTTCGCAAACAATTACTCAAACTGTAAAGGGTGTTGTGGTTGATAAGCAAAGTCAAACCCCTTTGCCCGGTGTAATTGTTCAGGTATTAAATTCAAGTCCGTTGCTTGGCGCGAGTACCAACGAATACGGCGAGTTTAAAATTACCAATGTGCCAATTGGCAGGTGGCAATTAAAAATTTACATCATCGGATATAAAGAAAGAACGACTACCATTGTTTTAAATGCGGGAAAAGAATCGGTGAGTAATATTGATCTGGAAGAAAATGTTATTCAAAGCGAGGAAGTTGTAATAACGGCGCAACAGGATAAAACCGGAACAAACAACAAGATGAGTACCGTTAGTTCACGCTTATTCAGTGCCGAAGAAGCTGCGCGTTACGCGGGAAGCAGGAACGACCCCGCACGCATGGCAGCTAATTTTGCCGGGGTAAGCGGCGCAAACGATTCACGAAACGATATAATCATCAGGGGAAATTCGCCAATGGGAATTTTATGGCGATTGAACGGTTTGGATATACCCAACCCCAATCACTTTGGTAACGCGGGTTCCACGGGTGGCCCAATAAGTATTTTAAATAATAATACCTTAGATAATTCTGATTTTATGAGCGGTGCTTTTGCCGCAGATTATGGAAACGCTACCGCGGGCGTTTTCGATCTACGGATGCGAAAAGGTAATAACGAAAAATTTGAATTTTTGGGGCAAGTTGGTTTTAACGGCTTTGAATTAGGAGCAGAGGGCCCTTTGAGTAAAAAGAAAAATGCATCTTTTTTGGTGGATTACCGATATTCAACGCTTTCGGTTTTTAAAGCACTCAATATTGATTTCGGTACAGGTTCGGCTGTACCGCAATATCAGGACTTAACCTTTAAGACAGATTTTAATACCAAAAAGATCGGAAAAATTTCTTTCTGGGGTATCGGTGGTTTAAGTTATATAGCGCTTTTAGAAAGTGATAAAAAAGCGGGGCAGGATCTTTACGGTTATAGTGCACGCGATACTTATTTTAAAGCCAACGTTGGCGCCAGTGGCATTTCGCATACGTATCTTTTTAAAAATAATTCGTATTTAAAAACTAATTTGGGTGTAAGCGGACAATACAATAATATTATTGCCGATAGGATAGATACAGCTTTTCACACACCAAAAAATTTAAAACCGGAGTATAGACAAACCACGCAAACTATTCACTACATTTTTAATACCACTTATAATAAAAAATTTAATGCCCGAAATTTTTTAAACGGCGGAGTGTATGCTGATTTTTTCAATACCATGTTTGTTGACAGCGCCGACGATGTTTTTGGAATAAATACTTTTCGTACGTTAAGAAAATATAAAGGCAATAGTGCTTTGGCAAGGGTGTTTATACAATGGCAACATAAATTTACCGATAACCTTCTTATTAATATAGGGGCAAGTGATCAGTATTTTGTTTTAAACGGCTCTAACTCAATTGAACCGAGAGTTGGCTTAAAATATTCTATAAATAAAAAGCAAGC
>JANYBY010000034.1 GCA_025360565.1 Bacteroidota bacterium | reverse complement strand
AAAGAATGCGCGGCGGGCATTTATTTTTACATTATAAAAGCCAAAGGCAAAGACGGCCCGAGTTATGAAACAAAAGGCAATGTGAGTTTGTATAGGTAATGCAATTTGGAATAAATTAAGGATGAAAAAAAGTCACCTTATCGCATACGTCCTTTTTTTATCTGCGATCGCATTTTCACAAACACCAAATTGGAAATGGGCTACAGCGGCCTGTGGATATACTGCTGCTGGAATTAGTACCGATGCAAACGGAAACTGTTATGTTGTTGGAGGATTTGGTAATGGAACAGGTAACCCCGCAATTTTTGGAAATTATACTTTAACAGGTTCGGGCACTTCAAATATGGCTGTTGTTAAGTACGATAGTTTGGGCAATTTTATCTGGGCTAAAACGGTTACAGCAGATATTTCAGGAGGGTTTAGTATAAAAACCGATGCAAACGGAAACAGTTATGTTTTAGGTTCATTTCAAAGTGCAAGTTTAGTCATTGGCAGTGTTACTCTAACAGCGCCGAACTCAAACTCAAATGTTTTTGTTACAAAATTTAATGCTGCCGGAAATGTTGTTTGGGCCTCAATTCTGGATGCAGTCTCTCCCGCTACCTATGGCGGTTTTTCTATTAGTATTGATGGAATGGGGAATTCGTTTATTGGCGGTCGTTTTGGAAGCAACATAAATGATTCAATTATGTTTTATAAATATAACAATACAGGTAATTTGGTTTGGAAAAAATATGCAAAAGGAAGCGGTACCAATTGGAATGTTTCAAGTATTAGTAATGATGCGAGTGGTAATACATACATAGCCGGCACGCTGGCTTGCGCTACGCTTACGTTTAACAGCACTTCAATTACAAATTCAAGTGCAGGTCGTTTGCTTTTTGTTGTTAAATATGATGTTGCCGGAAATGTAGTTTGGGCAAAAAGCAGCGGGACTTATCCCTCACTATATGGAGCTTCAATAACCACAGATGCTTTAGGAAATAGTTATGTTGCAGGTTCCTTTATTGGTAACTACGCGGCTTTTGGAGGCACCGTTTTAACTAATCTTGCGGGAGGCAATGGATCTTACGATATTTTTATTGTGAAATTTGACGTAATGGGGAATGTTATTTGGGCAAAGAGGGGTGGCGGATTATTGAATGATCAGGCTTTAGGAATAACAAATGATATAAGTGGAAATGTTTATATAACCGGATTTTTTTATACTGATGCCGTGTTTGAAACCTTGTCATTATATTCTAACGGTGTGGCTGAAGCTTTCATTGTAAAATATGATCCTGCCGGAAATGCAATTTGGGCAAAAAGCGGCGGCGGAACTTTTAATGATGGCGGAACCGGGATTAGTGCCAACGCAAATGGTAACATTTATATGTCGGGTTATTTTACGGTTAAATCGTATTGGGATAACATCACATTACAAAATTGCGATTCAATTTCAAACCCAAAACAATTAGTTATTGCAAAAATAAGTCAGGGCCCGGATGTTGGATTGATTGAACGAACTATGGAGGAGAGTGAGCTGATCTTTTTCCCTAACCCGGGTAAATATGAAGTGTTTTTTGAAACAAATAAATTTATAAATAATGCATATTTATATTTGTATAATTCTACAGGGCAAATTGTGAAAAAAATGAATAATATATCGGGACACAATTTTGAATTAGAGATTGATGATTTGCCGGCCGGAATTTATTTTATAAGATTACAGCAAAATGGTTCCACCATAAAAACGAATAAGTTAATTATTGAGGATTAAGCCGGTTGTAAAGCCTGATCGTTTTAATATTCATAATTAGTCGTTCTCAAAATTCTCGACATGTTTTGTAATTACTAGTTTAGTTCTAAAATTGGAGATAAAATCTTCTGGAATTTTGCAAATCGAATTACCCCGAAGGGGGTCCTTCGGACAAAAGACGGCAGATTTTTGCAGCCAGAAATTCAGCCTAAAGCCGCGCCCGCGATTGAACGGAAAGCCCCCGCAAGGATTTTGCGTTGGGTTGCTTGGGCGAGGAGGCGACCGCAGGGAGCCACCACAGCCCTTAGCAACACGGCAAAATACCGCGGGGCTTGAAGTGAAAGCGCGATAAGGCGCCCAAATAAAATAAATTTAAATCATACTTTTTTAGGACGACTAATTAGTATTACAAAAAAAAATAGTATATCTTTAATCAGAAAATTTTAAATCCCGCAATCATGTTTAAATTTAAAAAACTTTATCTAGTATTTTTTTGTTTGTTTATTTTACAATTGCAAATAAAGGCGTGTTACCCTTATGCTCAGCCTACATTGGTGAGTCAGGCAATAGTAGGCGGTAATTTAAATCTTCAATGGCAGAGTTGGTCAAATTGGTCGCCATGCAGCTATACCATACTTCTTCAGGTGTCTTGTATTTCTAAACCCTGGATAGCAAATATGGATACATCCGGCTGGGACTTTAATTCAAATTATGGCGTTATGATCATGAACGCGCCAATACCTACAAATACGTTTTTGTCCCTGCCCATCAATACAACTCAAGATGGCGGAGAATTATACCCTCAATTACAAGTAATTGATCTTAGTCAACTTTGTCCGGGTAAAGTATATAAATTCAGGGCCATGGAAATAGGAGACGAATTTATGCCTTATACTCCGGGAGTTTCTTTTGCAGGAAGTTACTGGACCCCGACTTTTACATTTATGGTTCCGGGAGTTTTTATTCCTCCAACCGTTACCCCCGTCACAAACCCGACTATTTCGTGCAATAATTCGGCTACATTAAATTTAAATTTAAATAATGCATGCGGCCCTCTTCCGCCTACGTATTCGTGGACATCAGGCGTGGGCTTAAGTTGTACCAATTGCGCGAACCCGGTTGCAAATCCAACAGTAACCACTGTTTATACTGTGAACGTGGTTGGCGGCGCTTTGGCCTGTTGGTCAGCGAGCACCACTGTACAAGTTACACATCAAACCTCTAATGGAAATGTAACAGCCTCTGTTACGCAAGCGGGTTGTAGCGGTAGCGTATCTTCTGTGTCTTTAACAGCAACGGGTTCTGCTTCTGTACCCATTTCAATAACCTGGAGTCCTACTCCCGGAAGTATCTCGGGGAATTCTTTGGTAGCAACCAACCTTCCCATTGGAATTACAACAATTACAATTATTGATGGTTTAGGTTGTCCAATTACAAAAACTGTTAGTATACAAGGGCCACCGCCACCGATCTCATTTACTGTTACTGCTTTGTCAGGTTCATACAGCATAACCTGTTTGCTTCCTTCGCTTAATTTTGGCGCCACAAGTAATTATACTTACGGCCCTTTAAGTTATAGTTGGACGAGTCCTTCATTCACCGCCAACACAAGTACCGTAACTATAAGTGCGCCAAATACAATTACTGTCACGGCAATTGATCCATCAACAGGATGTACCGGCACAACGGTTCTTACAGTTGGGATGAATACAACACAGCCAACAAATAGTGTCAGCCCCGCATCCCAATCTATCAGTTGTAATTCTTCGCCAATAACATTTTCCGGTACCTGCACTAATCCCACGGTTAATATTCAGCACGATTGGTATAGCCCTATTAACCCATTACCGGGCGGCGTTCCAATTGCTACCTCAAATAACACAATAAGTATTTTAAGCGGAGTTCTATCACCTGGGGTTTACACTTTAGTAACAACCAATTTAGTTAATGGTTGTAAAGCATTTAAAACAGTAACAATAACCTCTTTATCAGCTTGGCCAACATTCAGTATCAATAGCTCAACAAATTATTCCATTGGTTGTTCACCACTTAATCAAACAACCTTATCCATTACAAATGCCGCGTCAACGCAAACGCCACCGTCAACTTGTAGTTTTACTTTTTTACCTCCCGGTTTTGGCGGAACTTTGGCTGTGGGTCCATACGGAGGAAATACTTCCACAGTTACAACCATACCCGGAACATGGACAGTAATTGTGAATGATAATAGTAACAGTTGCAAAACAATTTTATCGGTTCCTATTATTCAAAATACGGTTGCGCCAAATGTTGCAGCCACCACTACAGCTCCAAGTATGAACCAAACATTAACCTGCAAGTATCCAACATTACTGGCAACAGGCACATCATCCACACCAAACACGGTAATTAATTGGTTAGAGCCTGTAGCACCACCGTTAGTATCTACAGCAACCATACTTATTGGCCCGGGCAGCGGACCAAACACAAGTACAACTTCATTAACGTATGCAAATTATACAGTTGTAGCAACTAACTCACTTAATGCCTGCCAAACTACTTCGGTAGTTATTATCAGTCAAAATTTTAAACCACCGGTTTCAAGCCCGACCATTTCAATAGGTACACCAACTTCTATTTATTGTAATGCCTCAACTAATCCTGTGGTGTTAACTACGGGAGCAAGTACAACCACTTCCGGCGGGGGACCTCTTGCGTTCCCGGTTCCGGTATTATGGGAAGGACCTTCACCGCAAGGAACAACCACGGGGGTTTCAAGTTACAGCTGTTATGTTCCGGGAATTTATTCTTTAACAATTATGGATAATTATAACGGATGTATTAAGACCGGAACAATAAATGTTTTAGATAAAACACAACCACCTGTTATTACAAATCCGATCGCAACGGGAACTTTAGATTGCGCAACGTCAATTGCTCCATTATCAATGGATATTACCGGGGCCAATACCGGTTTAAAATATTTATTTGTTTTTTATCCGCATGGTTGCGCTTTTAGTCCTACCGGAGCAATAACCGCCCCCGGCATTTCTACCTCGAGTGTAACTGTAAATAAAGCAGGAAAATATTTTTATAATGTTACAAATACGTTAACCGGATGCCGCTCAACCGGAACTTTTGTTGTTGTAGCCGGAGGTTTAGAAGCGGATTTTACACCTGACCCTATCACCGGGTTTGCACCCTTATCAGTTGATTTTACAAATATCAGCAGTGCTGTGAGTTCAGGAACAGGTGCGTCAAATTCTGGTATAACATCTGTTTGGAGTTTTGGGAACGGAACTTCGCAAACAACAACCGCCAACATAAATACAAATACAACTTATAACTCGCCGGGATCATATACCGTGATGATGATATCATCCAAAGGAATTTGTTTGGATACAGCCTATAAAACAATCATTGTGGATATTCCGTCTAAATTAGAAGTGCCGAATATATTTACGCCGAATGGCGATGGAAGTAATGATGTTTTCTTTTTAAAGACCGCAAATTTAACTGCAATAAGCGCAATTATTTTTGACCGCTGGGGAAATAAAGTTTACGAAACAAACAGCCCAACCGGTAATATTGCATGGGATGGAAAAAATGCTCAAGGAAAAGAATGTTCAGCGGGAGTTTATTTTTACGTAATTACCGCCACCGGAAAAGACGCTAAGGAATATAAGACCAAGGGCAATGTGAGTTTGTATAGGTAACAAAAATCATAAACCACATAGTTACATAGAAGATATTATAGAAATACGCTAAAGATCACAAAGTAAGAATGGAAGCAAAGCTTCCATTCTATGTTGGCTTTCGTTTTGTAAAATTCATTAG
>JANYBY010000032.1 GCA_025360565.1 Bacteroidota bacterium | reverse complement strand
CTTAACGCCTTTAGTTCGTTATATTTTTTAAATAAGGAATCGTTTACTACCGGAATGACCTCTACATTTGTTTGAAGCAATAGTTTTATTTGTTTTTGATCTTCGGAGTAGTCGTCTAACAGCTCCGATCTTAAACTATTTATTTTTATATATACCGATTTCAGCCTTGTTACATCCTTTAGCGGAAGGTTTCCTTTGTCGGCCTGTGTTTTGTAAGCTGTTATAATGGTATCTAAGATCTGTAACTGTTTCTCGTAATTTTCGATCACTACTTTATAACTATTAATGCTGAAAAACTCCGAATGAAGTTGCATTTTTAAATTGCGCAGCAGATCGGCAAATTCCGATTCGGCAAGTAATTTATTTTGTTTGGCAATATCTACCATCGCTTTTCGTTTGCCGCCCAATAAGATCAATTGCTGCAGCTGAAATGATTTTTGCCCGGAAGAATCAATATGAAAATATTTTTTATTCTGAGGGTCATAAACATTTATATCGGCGTTAAAAATAGGATTAGGATAAGCCTTTGCCTGAATTATTAGCGCTTCCTTAGCGTTTATATTGTAACCCTCGGCCAACATCAATAAATTCTTTTTTAGAAAAATATCCTCTGCAACCTGCAACGTAAGTTCCTGAGTGTTTTGCGCATATATAGAGGCGACGTTAAGCTGAAAAAGAAAAAAGGCGGATATAATAAATAGTTGTTTCACTTAATTAAATATTAATAGAATCTATGTTGTTATTATCAATATTTTCCTGCCATTCTTTTTCTATGGTGAGCGGAATTGATGGCTTAAAAAAACCGCGGCCCGGGTAAATTGTTGGAGCAGAACTAGCCTTATTTGCCTGGTCAGGTAATTTGTATATTCTTTGTTTTATTACAATATCTTCCTTAGAAAACATAACATTCTGTATCAAAAATAAAAAAAGTATTTTGGTTCTTTTCATAAAATGCCTTTATTCAATTTTATTTATTAAACCATCTTCGATCTCAAATTCAACAAGGCTTGTAAAGGGAAATTTAAGATCGTTGAGATTAAAATCTTCGCAAACAAATTTTATTTCAAAATCGATCAAAAGGTCATTCGATGAAGGGTTAAGCATTAAAGGCGCCCAAAGCGCTACACATTCTTTGCTTATTCCGTTAATGGCAATAATGCCCTCTATACGCATTAAAACTGCATTTTGGTTTTCTTTTAAAATAGCACTAAGCGGTTTTTGGATATTCCCTTCAAATTTTAAATTTATTGAATTTACATTTTTATTTAGTGAGTCCGTTTTAAGATCGTCCGATTTTATTGCTGCAAGGTTATCTTCAACAATTAATACGCCTGTATTTGTGTTTAATGTTACTTTTGTTTGACGGCTTTTTCCTCTTATTCCTTTTTGATTTAATTCGGTACTGTAAATACCAACAGTTCTTTTTAAAGTTTGTGAAAGGCAAATGCTGTTTAAAAACAGAAATATGATCAGTGGTTTATACATTGGTTAAAGCTAACACTTTTATGAAGATTTATAAGCTGTTTCATGATACGTTTTTATATGTGGCCCAAGGAAAACGCGTGCGTAAATTCTTACTACGGCAATTCCATCTATAATTAAACTGGAAGCGGTAAAAAAGGCAAGCATGAATTGGTTTTCGTGAATGTGGCTAAAAATAACATCCTCACCAATAAAGGTTGGGGTTATTGGAAAACCTGTTAATCCTAAACACGAAAGTAAAAACATGAACGCGATCTTGGGGTGCTCATAAGCATGGCCGTTAAATTGGTTAAGGCTGAGTTTTTTCTCAAATCGTTCAAGTCTTTTGATGCAGAACATCCCAAAGGTGCCCGTAACAACAATACCACTTAAGTATAATATATTTTGATCGTATTTAAAATGTTCGTTGAACGAAATGGCCAAGGCGATCCAAAAGTGATTCATAATAATTAACAGCCAGCTCATCATTACGCTGTTTCTTTCGGCATAAGATTTAAGTACCATTACAAATCCTATTAGAGAAAACAAGGCAGGCAAATAGGTATGAATTTCTTCAGGGATTGAATCAACATAATTTAAGCAGATCAATCCTATTGTATACGTAATAGTA
>JANYBY010000020.1 GCA_025360565.1 Bacteroidota bacterium | reverse complement strand
ATTAAAACCATCAAAAGCCAATTTCTCCATAAACTTTTTGCCTAATACCTTAGGGTACTCATCTTCGTATAACGAAACCACAATTTTTGTTTCAGCAAAAAGCGGATCTTCAGAATAGTACTTTTTAATGTACAATGGCATTAAAGCCGATAACCATCCATGACAATGAATAATATCGGGCTGCCAGCCTAATTTTTTTACAGTTTCGGCAACACCCCTTACAAAGAACATACAACGCTCATCGTTATCGTCAAAGTACTTACCTGTGGTTTTGTCGGTTAATGTAGCTTTTCGGCTAAAAAACTCTTCATTATCTATAAAATAAACCTGCATACGCGCGCTCGGTATGCTTGCTACTTTTATAATTAATGGGTGATCAACATCGTTAATTACCAGGTTCATACCTGATAAACGAATAACCTCATGTAATTGGTGGCGGCGCTCGTTTATACACCCGTATTTGGGCATAAATGTGCGTATCTCCTTACCGCGTTCTTGAATACCTTGAGGAAGTTTTCTGGAAATTTTTCCGACATATGTCTCATCTAAATATGGAGTAATATCTTGAGAAACAAAAAGGACTCTGGCTTTCTTCATAAATCTGTTCCTTTTTTTAAAAGAATATACAAAAGTAATAAAAAAAATCCCATATTTCAAAGTAAAATGTACTTTTGCCTGTATATAAGGTGTTAATTTTCACGAAAATAAGCGAATTACAAGAGTTTTTAGCTCAAATACGAGCTAATAAAAAATCGATTGGTTTTGTGCCAACCATGGGAGCACTGCATCCCGGCCACATTTCACTTATTAATACCTCTAAAATTGTGTGTAATGTAACTATTTGCAGCATTTTTGTAAATCCTACCCAATTTAACGATAAAAACGACCTTGAGCGGTACCCAAAAACACCCCAAATCGATATTGATCTTCTTAAAAACGCCGGTTGCGATGCTGTTTTTATGCCTTCGGCGGAAGAAATGTATCCGGTTAAGGATGAAACGCTGTTTGATTTTGGATATTTAGATAAGATCTTAGAAGGTAAACACCGTCCCGGTCATTTTAACGGAGTGGCAATTGTAGTAAGCAAATTTTTTAATATAGTTAAACCCGATCAGGCTTTTTTTGGGGGCAAAGATTATCAGCAAGTAATGATTATAAAAGCGCTTACAAAAAAATTAGATCTAAACATTAAAATTGTTGTTTGCCCAACACTGCGCGAAAAAGACGGATTGGCCATGAGTTCGCGTAATACTTTATTAAATGCCAAAGAACGGGAAGTTGCCAAGATCATTCCAAAATTAATGAACCAAGTTTTGCCCTTAAAAGAAAAAGGAATGCAAATTGAGGAAATAAAAGCCCACATTGTTTCTGAATTAAATAAACGCGGAAATTACGAATTGGATTATTTTGCTATTTGCGATACTGAAACACTTAAGGAATTAAATTCTTTTTCTGAAGCCAAACACCACATTGCTTTAATTGCCTGCTACGTTGGCAAAATTAGGCTGATTGATAATTTGTTACTTTCCTGAATTTAAATTTATAGTTATTTTTTGGGCGGCCGGGCGGGCTCTCGCCACTCGCTTTTTTTTGCTTTCATGTTTAACCCTAACAGGGTTTATCACGAATTTTTCAGCAAGAAACCCTGTCAGGGTTTATACCGGGCAAAAAAAGAGCTCAAACAATGGCTCCATCCCTGCCGCTATCCTGTCGCAATATTCTTTGGCTAAAGCCCAAACTGTTTTCTTTCAGAATAAATTAACTATTTTTGAAGCGGATTAAATCATTTATATGTCGCAAAAACCCGAAGACTTTTTTAAGAACATTGTTTCGCACTGCAAAGAGTACGGTTATATTTTTCAGAGCAGCGAAATTTACGATGGCTTAAGCGCGGTGTATGATTACGGACAAAACGGTGCCGAATTAAAAAAGAACCTTCGCGAATACTGGTGGCGCTCAATGGTGCAACTGCACGAAAATATTGTTGGCATAGATTCGGCCATTTTTATGCACCCCACTATTTGGAAAGCAAGCGGGCATGTGGATGCATTCAATGATCCGTTAATTGATAATAAGGATAGCAAAAAAAGATATAGAGCCGATGTACTGATAGAAGAACATGTTGCAAAAATTGAAGACAAAATTGAGAAGGAAGTTGAGAAAGCAAAAAAACGTTTCGATAATTTTGACGAGGCCATGTTCCGTTCAACCAACGCAAGAGTGGTTGAATATCAAACCAAGATAGATGGAATAAATACTCGTTTTAAAACCGCGCTCAACGCCGGCGATCTTGCCGAAGTGAAACAAATTATTGTTGATTGCGAAATTGCCGATCCCGTTAGCGGTAGCAGAAATTGGACAGATGTTAGGCAGTTTAATTTAATGTTCTCTACTTCTATGGGCGCGGTTTCGGAAGAAGGAAATGTAATTTATCTGAGGCCTGAAACCGCTCAGGGAATTTTTGTGAATTACCTCAACGTGCAAAAAACCGGAAGAATGAAATTGCCTTTTGGCATTGCGCAAACAGGTAAAGCATTTAGAAACGAAATTGTAGCACGCCAGTTTATTTTCAGGATGCGCGAATTTGAACAAATGGAAATGCAATATTTTGTAAAACCCGGAACAGAAATGGAATGGTATGAGTATTGGAAAAAAACAAGATTGAACTGGCATTTAAGTTTGGGTTTGGGAAAAGATAATTATAAATTTCACGATCATTTAAAACTGGCGCATTATGCCAACGCGGCTTGCGATATTGAATTTCAGTTTCCATTTGGCTTTAAAGAATTGGAAGGAATTCATTCACGCACCGATTTTGATCTCAAGCAACACGAACAATTCAGCGGAAAAAAATTACAGTATTTTGATCAGGAAAAAAATGAAAGTTACGTGCCTTATGTTGTAGAAACTTCGGTGGGCTTAGATCGTTTATTTTTATCCGTCCTTTCTGCGGCATTTAAAGAAGAAACTTTAGAGAACGGCGAAACACGTGTGGTGTTAAATCTTCCTCCAGCTCTTGCACCCATAAAAGCGGCTGTTTTTCCATTGGTAAAAAAAGACGGTCTGCCTGAGTTAGCCGAAAAAATAATTAATAAATTAAAATTCGATCACATTGTAACGTATGACGAAAAAGACACCGTTGGAAAACGCTACCGTCGGCAAGATGCCATTGGCACTCCG
>JANYBY010000426.1 GCA_025360565.1 Bacteroidota bacterium | reverse complement strand
AACGGAAGACAAAAGCAAAATAGTACCGGAAAAAAATAAAAAAGTCTTTGTTTAGGGCTTAATTCCATTTTGCTTTTTAAATTTTTGTTATTTGCTTATAAAAAAGTTCGGCGATGTTATTTCGGTTAAAATTTTCATTTACATAATTTCTGCCGTTCTTCCCCAATTCACCGCATAAGATTTTATCCTTAAGCAGTTTATTAATGGCCGCTGCAAGTTCTTCAGGGTTTTCGGGTTCAAAATAAATACCGCATTTGCCCTTATCAATGAACAAATTTTTTGCCTCTCCCCCAACTCCCAATAGAATAGGAACTTCCATAGCAAGACTCTCAAATATTTTAGAAGGAATTGCTCCCAGGAACAGATCCAGTTTCCTTAAAGGGATAATGGCGGCATTAACCGATCTTAATATGGAAGGCATTTTTTGTTTTGTAACAGCTTCCAAAAAGAATACATTGTTTAATCCCAATTCAGTTTTTAGTTGAATTAATTTTTCTTTTTCGGGGCCGCTGCCCATTAATACAAATTTTACGGCATGATTATCCTTAAAATTTTTAGCGGTCTTTAAAATAACTTCCAAACCTTGTGCAATGCCAATAATTCCGGCATAGATCAAAATAAAATCAGATTCCAAGAATTTATTTTTTTGCCGCCAGTCGCCTGCATTTATAATTTCGGGGTCATAATAATTGAGATCAACCCCGTTCGGCAACCAATAGGTTTTAACGGAAGGGAATCTTTGATTGATGCTTTTACAGATTCCCTGTGTTTGTCCTGTTACCAAAACCGATCTTTTATAAAGTTTAGCCTCCAAATTGTAAGCCATACCCAAAAGAAATTTATTATTTATGACCCCTAATTTTTCGGCGCTCTCGGGCCACAGATCGCTCACATTAAAAATAAGTTTGGCTTTTTTTCTTTTGGCCAAATTCATGGCGCTGTATCCTAAAAATAAAGGAGGCGATTCGCACAAGAGAAAATCAAAATTTCCTAACTTACTATTCCCTACTCTTTTACTTGAAATAACAAACGAAAAATAATTTCGCAAACGATTAATAATGGATTTATTCTTTGAAACAAAAATAGAGGCCCTGTGAATTTTTATCCCTTCCATTTCTTCGTAAAAATAATTTTTGCCTTTGTAAGCTTCATAAATTTCCATTTGCGGATAATTTGGCATGGCGGTTAAAACCGTTATATCAACTCCCAGCTTTTGCAGGCGCACAGCCAGCTCGAACAGGCGATTTTGAGGCGCGCCTATTTCGGGTGGAAAATACTGAGTTAAAATTAACAGCTTCATTTTTTATATCACTTATTTAACAGCGTCATAAAATGCTTTATGGATCTTACCTCGAATTCCCAACTTAGCCAACTTATTTGGTTCCGCATCGGGATAAACCCTGTTACTTAAAAAAACATAAACCAATTTATTTTTCGGATCAGCCCAGGCAAATGTTCCTGTAAAGCCGCTATGGCCAAAGCTTTCAGGGCTACATTCAGAAGTTACCGGACTATCTTTTTTCGGATCTGTTTCGGGTTTTTCAAAACAAAGTCCGCGACGGTTATCAGGACAAAAATGACAAGCTGTAAAATCTTTTACAACGTTGCTATCCAGTATTCTTACTCCATTCAACTCTCCCTTATTTAAATACATCTGCATTAATTTAGCAAGATCCAAAGCAGTGCCAAATAAACCGGCATGGCCTGCAACACCGCCCATTAAAGCAGCACCTGGATCGTGCACAAAACCCTGAACAATTTGTTTTCGAAATTTTGAATCGTTTTCGGTTGGGGCAATTTGATTTACAGAAAAATATTTTAACGGCAGATATGTGAGGCTTAAACCCAATTTAGCATAAAAATCTTTTACAAACTCATTTAGTTTTTTCTGAGACTGCTGTTCAATTATCTGTTGCATAAAATAATAACCAAGGTCGCTGTACAAATATTTTCCTGTGTTCTCTATTTTAGAAGTTACAATGCGTTTATACATTGAGTCGGTAAAATTTTTTACAACGTATAATTTTTTAGCAACATGTGTAGGAAAAGCAGGACTTTCCTTTACTGCATAAATACCGGGTTTGTATTCGTCCTTTTTTGTAAGAGTTTTTAAATAGAACGGGATCCATGCCTGCAATCCGGCCTGGTGCGTTAATACGTCCTCTATCAGAATATTTTCTTTGTCCGTTCCTGCCAAATACGGTAAATAACTTCCCAAAGTTTTTTTATAATCGAATTTATCTTCCGATTTTAATTTCATTAACGCTAAGGCCGAAGAAGCGATTTTGGTAATGCTTGCAAGATCGTAAATGGTTCCGTTATCCACTTCCTTAGCATCTGCGTTATACGTAAATTTTCCAAAGGCCTTTTGATAAATTACTTTTCCGTCCTTCATAGCAACAATAGCGCATCCGGGATATGCTTTTTCTTCAATGCCGTAAAGCGCTATACTGTCAATTATCCCGAATTTTTTTTTGAGAAAATTTGTTTGTTCTATTTTTAACTTTAGAGGAGCAAGCGGCTCTGTATTTAAACCGCTTTCAACTTTAAATAAATTTGTTGTAACAGGTAATTTACCACCGGTGCCAATTACCCCGATAATGGCGTTGGCAGAAGCTTTTAGCAGCGAAGGCATGTATTCGTACGCTACGATCACCGACCTGAAATTAGTGACACTCTTTATTTTATTGAGCAAATATGGATTTGTAAGCATTACCAAAACTGTTGGTTTTAATTTCGCGATAGAGTCCATTAACCGCAAAGTTTGCTCCCCTACTCCATAATTATTTTCGGCCTTTAATGTTGCTTTATTCATTTGCACCACCACCACGTCTGCCCTGTTAATTTTTTCAAAGGCATCTGCAATGTCTTTTGGTTTGGCATCGTGTTTTAAACCAACATGTTCAACATAGGCGTAATTTTTTAAAGTAGAAAACAAGGTGTTTTGTTCTTCCACTCCAAAAGAAACTTCCACTAATTTTAAACTATCAAGATTTTTTAGTGGTAAAAAATTATTTTCATTCTTGAGCATGGTTATGGAAGCCTCCGCCAGTCTATCATTCAGCTCGAAGCTCTCTTTCGTATTTAGCTCTTTAAATAAATTCCGAGTAACGATCTCCGGTTTCACAAATAAACCGCTCCAATATTTTGCTTTCAGTATTTTTTTGCAATGTTCATCAATTTCCGCCTGGGTAATTTTTCCATCTTTTATAGCTTTATTTATTTCATCAATAGCTTTCGGAACATTTTCGCTGAACAACAGCACATCGTTACCCGCTAAAAGAGCTTTGAGGTCAACTATTCCGGGGGCAAAATACTTAGAAGCACCTTTCATATTTAAAGCATCAGTAAAAATTAATCCTTTAAAGCCCATCTTATTTTTCAATAAATCGGTTACCACATTTGGCGATAAAGTTGAAGCCAGATTTTTAGTGGTATCCAAACTCGGAATATTTAAATGCGCCACCATTATACTCGCCAAGCCCTTATCAAATAAATATTGAAAAGGATATAGCTCCAACGAATCTAATCGCTCTCGTGAATGCGTCATGAACGGCAATGTTTTGTGTGAGTCGCTTTCGGTATCGCCGTGTCCCGGAAAATGCTTGCCATTTGCCATCACGCGCTCATCCTGCATTCCGGCCATATACATGTACGCTTTTTGCGCAACTTTAAATTTATTTTCGCCAAAGCTCCTCATACCAATAACCGGATTCAACGGATTATTATTTACATCGGCAACAGGCGCAAAATTTACATGAATGCCAATGCGCTTACATTCTTTCGCGATTTGTTTTCCCATTAAATAAATAAGCGAATCGTTTTGAATAGCACCTAAGGTCATTTGTTTGGGATAACGCGGCGTACTATCCAGGCGCATGGCCAATCCCCACTCCCCATCAATGCTATACATTAAAGGCGTTTTTGCAATACTCTGATAATAATTTGCCAGTTTACCTTGCTTAACCGGGCCGCCCTGCATCCAAATTAATCCGCCTATATAGTAATTGTTAATTAATTCTCTAATTTCTTTAACGTGTTTCATGTCGCGATTACTATAAGCAGCAACCATGAAAAGCTGACCTAGTCTTTGATTTGGGCTTAATGAATTAAAAACGGAATCGACCCAATGGTTTTGTAAGGATAAAAAATCAGGGTCTTTTTTTATTTTAAAAACCGGTTTTAAAGGATAAGATCCGGTAAAAATTAATACTACAACAGCCAGTGGAAAAAATCGCTTCATCTTTATAAAAATAAAGCAAATAAAAAAGCCGAATACACTTACAAAAGAATGTTTTAAACAAGTGGTTTTTGATTGTTATTATTTGGATTTTATGAGAATATGGTAAGAAATTGACGTTAATAACTCTTAAAATTTTCTGTTCCTACTTAAGATTTATTAAATTTGTATAAGTGAAGTTTTATTTTAAATATTTTTTCGCATTTGTTGTTGCTGTTTACCTTGTAAATAACATTGGTTTACCTGTGTATTACCATTATTGCGGAGGTGAATTAGAAAGCGTAAATGCCCTGTTTAAAACCGACAATTGCTGCGGTGGAGAGGAAGATGAGGATTCGGACTGCTGCCAAAATGAAACAAAAATAATCTCTCAAAAAAGTGAGAGTCCCTTACCTTCTTTGCAATTTAAGATGGTTGCTCCCGTAATTGATCTGAATTATTTACCTTCTTTATATAACTTTAAATTTGAGCATTTCTCCAGTGAATCTTTTCTTAATTTCAAAGAATTAAATTTTCATCCTCCCCGGAGTGGAAGAATTATCCTGTCCTCAAAATCCGCTTTAATCATCTGATAACCTGTACACTATCTTTCTCTTATTAAATCAATAGGTTAAGAAAATTTTCTTTAGTATTTATCACCGATCTATTTTATCAAAAATAAATTGATAAATAGATCCCTAAATCAAAAAAATGAAATACATAATTATTCTGAGCACGGTTTTTTTAAGCCTCACTTTTAAAGGCCAATCGGCCGATAAAACAATTATAACTACAACCATTGCTGTAAAAGGTAATTGCGAGCAATGCAAAAAACGAATTGAGAACGCCGCAGATATTAAAGGTGTTAAATTTTTTGAATGGGATGAGAACACCAAAATTGCTAATGTGATCTACAACAGTTCAAAAACAAATTTGGAAACAATTGAAAAAGCCATTGCCGCCAAGGGATACGACGCAGACAAACAAACGGGAGATATAAGCGCTTATAATAAATTACCCGATTGCTGCAAATACAGAACCGGGGAATGCAAGGATAAAAAATAATCATGCGTTTATTAACTGTAATACTTTTATTTTCAATTGGTATAAAAGCCCAAACTACGCATTTGCTTAAAGGCAGGGTTCTTGACGCTTCGGATAAATTAAATTCCGGATTACCAAATGCTCTTGTAAAAATAAAAGGCTCAAACACACCGGTGTTAAGCGATGTAAATGGCTTTTTTGAAATGAACATTTCTGAAAAGGGCGATACCCTCATTACATTTTTAACCTCTTTTAAAAACGACACCACTATTGTTTCGGCAACAGATAGCCTTATTACTATTTATTTAACCAACGCCGTTAATTTAAAAGAAGTTGAAATTAGATCTAAAACTACAGGCTCTGAAATATCAATGCTGAATATTCAGAAAATTGAAACCCTGAACGAGCGAAGTTTAATGAAAGCGGCTTGCTGTAATTTGAGCGAAAGTTTTGAAACCAATCCGAGTGTTGATGTAAATTTTGCTGATGCTGTTAGTGGCGCAAAACAAATTCAATTATTAGGTTTAGCCGGACAGTATGCGCAAATTACCAAAGAGAACATGCCCTTTTTACGGGGACTGGCAAATTCGTACGGTTTAAGTTTTATTCCAGGAACTTGGATCAAATCCATACAATTGGGCAAAGGAGCGGGTTCTGTGGTTAATGGATATGAAAGTTTCAGCGGACAAATAAATACCGAATTACAGTCACCTGAGGCGATGGATAAATTGCATTTGAATATTTACGGAAATCAAAACGGGCGAAACGAATATAATTTAAATTTATCGCAAAAAATATCTTCTAAATTTTCTACTGCCTTATTATCGCATGCGAGTTTTAATCCTTTGGCGCAGGATATGAATAACGATGGTTTTGTGGATATTCCTACAGGTAAACAATATAATTTTGCTAATAAATACGCCTTGTTCACCAATCGCGGATTTGAATGGCAGTTTGGCGGCAGTTTTTTAAAAGATGAAAGAGTTGGCGGACAAACCAAGCAGCAAAGTGATACTGTTCCGTTATACAAAATTACCCTCGACAATCAAAAATGGGATTTTTTTTCAAAATCGGGGTACGTATTTAAGTCGCGGCCCGCAACCAGTATGGGTTTGCAATTAAGTTATTTAGATCATAACCAGATAAATAATTTTGCAATGGCCAATTACACTGCCAAACAACAAACCGCCTATGCTAATTTTATTTTTGAAAGTTATATTAATAATACCAATCACAAATACAAAATTGGTGCAAGCTTGATGAATGATGTTTTTAACGAAACCTACAGGAGTTTAAATTTTATACGAAATGAATTGGCAGCCGGAATTTTTGGCGAATATGTTTATAGTTATAAAGATCATTTTAATATGGTGTTGGGTTCAAGATTGGATTACAATAATTATTATCAATGGATCTATACACCAAGATTGCATTTAAGATTGGCAGGTCATTCGGGTTCTGTGCTGCGGGGCAGTATTGGTAAGGCCTTACGTACCGCAAATATTTTTGCCGAAAACGCAAATTACATGGCCAGCGCGCGCAATTGGGTCATTTACCAAACAGATAATAATTTACCTTATGGTTTGCGGCCCGAGAAAGGATGGAATTACGGTTTAAATTTTACGCAAAAGTTTAAATTAAATTACCGAGAAGCGTTTGTAACCATTGATGCTTATAGAACCGATTTTATTGATCAAGTGATTGTGGATGCCGATCAAAACGCGCAAAGGCTATTGATCTATAACTTACAAGGAAAATCGTATTCGAACACCGCGCAGATTGAGTTTGGGTGGGAAATACGAAAGCGTTTGTTTGTTAGAACGGCTTACCGTTATGTTGAGAATATGCAAACCTACATGAGTGGCACCCTCGAAAAGCCTTTTGTATCAAGGCACAGGGCATTTATTAATTTGGCTTACGAAACCAAGAACGAGCACTGGCAATTTGATTGCACAGGCCAATATAACGGCAGCAAACGTTTACCAAACACGGAAAATAACCCGGTTAATTACCAAAGAGCAAACCGTTCCCCCGATTTTTATAATGTGCTGGCGCAAATAACTTATCTCACAAAAATAAAGACGTATGATCTTAATGTATATATTGGTGTAGAAAATTTGTTGGATTACAAACAAACAAGCCCAATTGTATCATCTGACGCGCCTTACAGCAAATATTTTGACGCCGCCATGGTTTGGGGACCGATATACGGAAGAATGTTGTATGCAGGAGCGAGATTCAAAATAAAATAAATTAAGATGTTGTTTATCGAGTTCCCGTAATTCTTATCTATTTTACCCCGCCCATTAATTTTTTTATGAAAGGCGAAGCTGCAATTAAAATTACTCCGGCAATTAAAGCATAAAGCGCTAATTGTTTGTAACTGTCGCAGTAAATGGCTAAAGCTTCGATCCCAGTTTTATTTTCGGCTATTTTAGCAATGTCGGCACCTAATAAGCCCGCAAAATATTGTCCGTACGCGCTTGCGAGGAACCACATGCCCATAATACCCGCTTGTAATTTTTGCGGTGAAAGTTTTGTCATAACCGACATTCCTATGGGCGAAAGGCATAATTCGCCAAAGGTAATAATGAACCAGGCAAATGTAAACAGATTTAAAGAGGTAACGCCATTTGCATTGGCAAAAAATTTACAATAATAAAAAATATAAAAGCCAACAGCCAGGAACAAAAAACCAATTCCAAATTTTACAGTGGTGTTAGGCTCTATTTTCTTTTTGTTCATCCACAACCAAACTAAGCCCACTAAAGCTGCAAACAATATAACGAAAGCAGAGTTAGCCGAATTATTTATGCCATTGGGATCAACCGTAACCCCTAATAATTTAGTTTCAAGATTATGCTCTGCAAACAAACTTAACGAACCGCCGCTTTGCTCAAAAAAAGCCCAAAAGAAAATAGAGAAGAAAATAAATATCAATGCCGCAATTATTTTTTTATTTTCCTGCAAGCTAAAATTTCTCATCTCAAATAAAAA
This sequence comes from Bacteroidota bacterium, assembly GCA_025360565.1. Taxonomy (GTDB): domain Bacteria; phylum Bacteroidota; class Bacteroidia; order B-17B0; family Aurantibacillaceae; genus Aurantibacillus. The sequence goes on along the minus strand of JANYBY010000426.1, from coordinate 2,720 downwards.
ATAAGCCAAAGCACAGGGCCCAATAATGAACATAAACCTATCTGTGTACTTTGGATTTGAAACCAATAAAATAATTAGAGGAATAACAGCTATTGAAGCAATGTAAGTAGCGTACTCAAACACTCTTTTTTTAGTATCCTTTAAATTCAATAATGGAGAAAGCCCTATGGGGCCTAAGCTTTTTTGGGTACGTATAAAAGTAAGCAAGCTAATGATCATTACTACTGAGGCAAATCCAAAAGCCACGTTCCATCTTAAATTTTCAGGAACCAGAGAGCTTAGCATACTTCCATTTGCCACTGCAATACAAATGTAACCCCCAATTAAAGCGCCAAGATTTACACCCATATAAAAGAAAGAAAAACCTGCATCCGTTCGCGGGTCACCTTCTTTATATAAACTTCCAACAATAGTTGAAATGTTGGGCTTAAAAAAACCGGTTCCAATAATATTAAATCCAATCCCTAAAAAGAAAAATTGTTTTGGGTCAATTGCCAGAATTATACTTCCCACTATCATAAGGAGTCCGCCCCAGAAAAGTGATTTACGATAGCCTAAAATTTTATCGGCAAATAAACCACCAACAAATGTAAACGCGTAAACAAAAGCCTGTGTAGCGCCGTATTGTAAATTAGCTTCTACTTTATTAAGTCCAAGTTGGTTAACCATAAAAATAACTAACATACCCCGCATGCCGTAGAAACTAAAACGTTCCCACATCTCGCTAAAAAACAAATACCACAATTGCTTGGGGTATTTGCCTTTAAAATTTTGAATTTGTTCTAAGGTTTCCAATTTATTGAACGCTGATAACGCGGATCGTTATGATTAATATGATTTTTTACTTCTTGAATACACCTAACGCTGATGACGTAGATGGTTTTGGTCAAATATGATTTTTGTTTCTTAAAAACATTGAACGCTAATGGTGCAGATTGTTATTAGTTAACTTACGTTTTAACTAATTAAATCTTCAGCCTGATCATATTTATCAGCGTTATATGCGTTCTATCTTTCTATTTAACGCCGTGCATCATCTTTCTCAAGAAAGGAGTTAGTAGAAATAATATAATTGCCGCAATGCCTGTTAACACAACAAACACCATAAAAAATTCATATAAGTTATGAATTTCCATTCCAACAAATACAGGGTTTGCAGCACTAATTTGATTTTCATCTAATAATTTTATTTGATCCGCGGTTGGTGTAACGGTTTTATCGAGAATTGCTTTTAGGTCGATTCCTAATTCCTGAGCCTTTTTAAATTTATCGCCAGTTGCAGGTATTAAGGCGCCTAAAGAGCCCGCTAACGCATAACCCGCGGCATTAGATAAAAAGAAAACACCGAATAAAAGAGAAGCAAAACGTTTAGGAGATAATTTTCCAACTAACGAAAGGCCAATTGGCGACAAACAAAGTTCGGCAAATGTTTGGATCAAATACAATAAAATTAACCATTGAATTCCCAATAAACCATTATTACCAAGATCTTTTACATTATGCGCAATAATAAAATAACTAATGGCTATTAATGCTAAACCAATGGCTTGTTTTACGGTAGATAATGGTTCTTTACCTTTAGCCCGCAATCTATCCCACAGAATACTAAAAGGAAAAGCAAATCCAAAAACAAATATGCCATTAAAAATTTGCACCATACTTGGTGGCATTTCCCAACCAAAAATATGCCTGTCGGTTTGATTATCGGCAATAAATGTGAGTGATGATCCGGCCTGCTCAAAAGCAGCCCAAAAGAAAATGATAAAAAATCCTACTATGTAAATCACTAAAATTCTTTGCAGCTCTACTTTTGTTAAAGATTTATCGGAGATAATTAGTCCTGCTAATGTTAAACCAAGCGAGTAAATAATTGGATAGATAATTGTTTTAACGGGATTTGTTCCTGCCAAAAGGTATCTAAAAACAAAAAACAGAACAACAAAAGAAATAACCGAAACTATTAATGACATAGTAGAAAAAACGGCTTTTTGCGATTCTCCTTCTTCATAGTGCGATGCGTCATTATGTTTTGGTAATCCACCTAAAGGTTTTCCTTCGGGAGTTACAACATATTTATTTTTGAGAAAATAAAAAACAGCTGTACCTATTAACATGGCCATTGAAGCGGCTAAGAAACCCCACTTAAATGCGTGTATATCTCTAATTCCGCCGGAATCTTTTACATCGCCAACCAAGGGGCAAATTAATTGTCCTAAAAACGCGCCTAAATTAATGCCCATGTAAAAGATGGTAAAGGCTGTATCCAATTTGCTTTTCTCTTGTTTAGGGTAAAGGCTGCCAACCATACTTGAAATATTTGGCTTAAAGAACCCGTTACCAAATATGATAATTGTTAAAGCAACCCATAACAATGTTTTGGCCAGATCTAAATTTGAACCAAAGACGGTTGCACTTGCAAACAAGATCATTTGCCCTACAGCCATCATTAAACCGCCAAGCAGAATACAATTGCGGTTACCGAAAAAACGATCGGAAATAAAACCGCCCAACATTGGGGTTAAATAACACAATCCTAAAAAACCACCGTATATTAATGATGAATCGGCTTCTTTCATCATTAGCGAATTAACCATGAATAATGTTAGAATGGCCCTCATGCCGTAGAAATTGAACCTTTCCCACATTTCAGTTCCAAATAATACCCAGAGACCTTTTGGATGGCCTGTTTGCTTAGTAGTTTCCATATTGAATTTTAGTCG
>JANYBY010000400.1 GCA_025360565.1 Bacteroidota bacterium | reverse complement strand
GCTTGGCAAAACCGGCCGTAAAATGCTTTCGATGCTCGATTACCAAGTTCACATCAAAGGTGGAAGTATGTACAACACGCCACCGGTATTTTCGGTTTATGTTAGTTTACTTACTTTACAATGGTTAAAGAAAAATGGTGGTATTGCATGGATCGAAAAATTAAATCAGCAAAAAGCTGATCTGCTTTATAACGAGATCGACAGGAACTCGATGTTTCACGGCACCACCGAAAAAGCCGACCGCAGTAATATGAATGTTTGCTTTTTATTGAACGATGCAGCCCTTGAACCTGAATTTGATGCTTTGTGGAAAACAGCTAACATTAGCGGCATTCGCGGACACAGAGATGTGGGCGGATACAGAGCTTCGCTTTACAATGCTTTGCCTCTGGAAAGTGTGCAGGTGTTGGTGGATGTGATGAAAGAATACGAGAAAAAGAAAGGGTAATATATTGTTCAAGATTGTTTAATTTGTTCAAGGTGGTTCAAAACAACAATGCTAATTTTCAATTTGAATAATTTTAAACCATTTGAACGATTTTAAACTATTTAAAATGCCTTTCGTTAAACCACTTCCAAAAAATAATTTTTACGCCGTTATTTTTTCCAGTACAAAAAGTAACGATCTGGAAGGTTACGCCGAAACAGATGAAACCACAATGGCTTTGGCACAGCAGCAGCCCGGTTATTTGGGTTACGAATCCATCACCAACGAGAACAAAACCATTTTTATAAGTTATTGGGAAACCAAAGATGCTATTGAGAACTGGCGCAAAAATGTCACACATAAAGTTGCCAAAGCACAAGCGGCAAAATGGTACAAACGTTATTTATCTCAAATCTGTTTGGTTGAAAGCAGTTATTTGCACGAAGTATAGGCAATTAATCACCCTTTATTACAGTCCACCCCACTTTATAAAGAAATTTGCTTCTTAATAGCGAATTTAATACCTTCATTAAAAAATAAACACATTTATCATGCGTAAAACTATACTTGGCTTTAATCTGCTTTTTTGTTTCAGTCTTTTTTCGCAAACCAATGCAAAATTAGAGGCCTATGCTCAGGAAACTGCCTATAACAATCAAAAGCAGCTCAATTTTATAAAATTAAAAGAGAGTCACCAAATAAATGAAAGCGAAGTTGCCGAGTTCATCAATTTAATGGTACTTAATAACGGTTCAAATAAAGTAGCGGTTTTAAAATCGGATAAAGACGCATTAGGTTTTACGCACATTAAATACAGCATTCTTTATAAGGGCACACTTATTTTTAATAAATTAATTATTGCTCACATTCAAAACGGAAAACTAATTTCTTTAAACGGCGATCTTCAGGAAATAAAAACGCCCTCTAATAGTTTTTCGATGAGCGAAAAAAACGCGCTTAATTCGGCACTCACAAAAATAAACGCGAAAGTTTACAAATGGCAAATTAAAGCGGAAGAAGAACACATGCGCGAAACTTTGAAACAACCCGATTTTACGTATTATCCCAAAGGTATAAAAGTTGTTTATGAAAAAGATAATAAATTTCATTACGCATGGGAATTTAAAATTTATGCGCAAGAACCTTTATCTCATGCAAACGTTTTTGTGGATGCAACAACCGGAAAAATTTTGGGCGAACAAAATTTAATTTGTAATGCCGATGTTACTTCAACCGTACTTACAAAATACAGCGGAACGCAAACTGTTACCACCGACCAAAACGGTCCCACTTTTAGATTAAGAGAAGTTGCAAGAGGGTTAGGAATTCAAACATTTAACATGGGCAATACCATGACCTATTCGAGCACCGATTTTACAAACGCTACTACTAGTTGGACAACCATTATTCCCGATCAGCCCGCCAGAGACGCGCATTGGGGTGCTGAGAACACTTATGATTATTATATGAATATTCATAACCGGAACAGTATTGATGGCGCAGGTTATCAATTATTAAGTTATGTTCACTACAGCACAAATTATAATAATGCGTTTTGGGATGGAATACGCATGACATACGGAGACGGAGATGGCGCGGTATTTACTGTTTTAACATCGCAGGATGTTTGCGGCCATGAGATCACCCACGGTTTAGTTGAAAACACCGCGGCATTAAATGGCGGCGAGGCCGATGCGTTGAATGAAGGATACGCGGATATTTTTGGAACCAGTATTGAGCGTTACCGAAAACCCGGAACATGGGATTGGAAAATGGGAGCAGAAATAACTCCAAGCGGAAATGGTATCAGAAATCTTTTGAATCCGAATTTACTTAACGATCCGGATACTTATTTAGGAACTTATTGGGATCCGGGGGGAGAGCCGCATAATAATTCTACACCTATTTCGCATTGCTTTTATTTAATGGTGGCCGGTGGCACGGGTACAAACGATATTAATAACGCTTACACAGTTACTCCGCTCGGAAATGTAGATGCGGAAAAAATCGCGTTCAGGGCATTAACCGTTTATTTTACACCGGGTACAGATTATGCAAATGCAAGAGTTTGCAACATTCAGGCGGCAAAAGATCTTTTTGGAAGCTGTTCTAATCAGGTAATACAAACCACCAACGCGTTTTATGCTATTGGCGTTGGCGCGGCTTATGCACCCGGTGCAATCAATCCCAATTTTACTGCCAACACAAATACTATTTGCATACTCCCCGCGCCTGTTAATTTTAATAACCTTACACAAAACGGTTTAAGTTATACCTGGTACTTTGGCGATGGTGCTACTTCAACAAGCACAAATCCTGTTCACAGTTATACTGCAAACGGTACTTACAATGTAAAATTAAAAGCGCTGGGTTGCTTAACGGGGTCGGATAGTTTAACGTTGAACTCTTATATTTTAATTAATGCGCCTGCAAGTGCAACAACTACGGGTGCCGGCATTTGTGTTGGTGGCACAGTTAATTTAACAGCAAATGGCACCGGAACTTTAGATTGGTATGCATCGCCGGGTTCAACGGTTGTGCTCAATACCGGAACCAATTACGCCACGCCCAATCTTACCAACACAACCACTTATTATGTTGTTAACTCAACCGCCAATGTGCCTGTTACTGGCGGTATCCCTTCGAGCACGGCGGTTGGCACAAGTGGCGGTTATTTAAATAACAACGCACAATATTTAATATTTGATGTGATACAAAGCGGCACCCTGCAAACCGTTATAGCCTACGCGCAAGCCGCAGGAGTAAGAACAATTGAATTACGAAATTCGGCCAATGTTGTTTTATACAGCTCGGGCATTAACATGGCGCTTGGTATAAATACATTAACACTTAACTATCCGCTTACTCCCGGCACAAATTACCAGCTGGGCACAAACGGAGGTTCGCTTTCAAATATGTTTAGAACAAATACCGGCGTTGCATTTCCTTATGCTATGGGTGGCATAGTAAATATTACAGGTTCAAGCGCCGGTAGTGCTTTTTATTACTGGTATTATAACTGGAAGGTGCAAAAGGCAAATTGCGTAAGCGCGGCGGTTCCGGTAACAGCAAGCGTTAATCCTTTACCAAATTTAGTTATTTCCGTTCCCTCAACAACAGTTTGTCTTGACGGCGGAGTAATTAATTTAACCGGTAGTCCGGCGGGCGGGGTTTTCTCGGGCCCCGGTATTACAGGTGCAACATTCGATCCGAGCGTAGGAGTTGGTTCATACAATGTAGTTTATAATTATACCGATGGTAACAGCTGCTCAAACTCTACCACACTTACTTTAAATGTAAATGTTTGTTCAGGTATTGCTTCAATTAATGCAGCCAATCAATACATCAGTATCTTTCCAAATCCAGCAACTGATGTGGTGATGATCAAAAGTGCTGCAGACATGAAGCTTAAAATTACCGATGCCGTAGGAAAATTAATTTTAGATAAAAGTTTGATAAGCAATGAAGAAAAAATAAATACTTCTATTATTGCAAAAGGGCTTTATTTTATTTCGCTGCAAAACGCGGCGGGTAAATTAATAAAAACGGGGAAGTTAATTATTGAGTAAGTTTTAGAAAATACACAATAAAAAAAATATTTAAAGATTAATTTAATTGCTTGTAAGTATTTGTTTATGGGCTTAGCGGGAAGTTAGGTGCAAGGCTTAAACCGACACCTAATTTAGACATTTTACCTCTTAAAATTTATTCCGTATCTTTATGTCATTGACAATGAGACAACGTATTTATATAGACACTTCCGTAGTTGGGGGCTATTTTGACGAAGAATTTGAAGTTGTTACAAAGCAACTTTTCGACCGAATTATTAATAAGGACTTCGACATCTATTTTTCTGAGGTTAATGAAACTGAATTAAGCTTGGCTCCACAAAATGTTCAAGACATCAAACTTTTAATTCCAAAAGAATGTTACAAGTATCTTGAATTAAATGATGAAGCGAAAAAACTTGCTGAAACCTACGTTAGTGAAAAAGCCCTGGGACAAGCAAGCATGAACGATGCTTTTCACATTGCAATCGCTTCTGTAAACAGACTCGACTGTCTAGTGAGTTGGAATTTCAAACACATCGTAAATTACGACAAGATAAAACTATTTAATTCAATCAATTTAAAATTGGGTGATCCTTTAATTGACATCAGGACACCATTAGAATTTTTAAAATATGAAGACTAAAAAAACATTTGACACAGTTGCTTTTTTTCGCGCTATAAAAGAAAAATTAGCGAACAAAATGGTTGGCATGACACTTGAGCAACAAAAGGACTTTTTGAAACAAGTTCGTGACGGAAAAATAAAAATTGCATAACTACTGACAACAAAGCCCAGCGCATAACAGCAAGCAAGCGCAAAAGCGGCTCGACCAAAACGCCTATTTGCCGCTTCTGCGCCTGCTTGCAAACCGTTAGCCCCAATTGTTCGACAAGACATTCTGACAAAAACAATAAAATACTATCTCCTCGGACTTGCAGTTTACTTTTGTAGTGCGATTTCGTTTGGACAACAAAACGCAATAGACTCTCTCAATCTTGTGCTGAAAAATGCAAAACATGACACCACCAAACTTCGACTATTTGTTGAGTTGAGTAACGAATGTGAACCAAATGAAATTTTAAAATACGCGATTCCTGCCATTGAACTAGCAGACATTATTCTGAGTAAATCAAGTAATCTTTCCGTTGAACAGAAAAATAAAATTCTAATTAATAAAGTTGTGACACTGAATAATATCGGGTTCAATTATGAAAATCAGGGTGACTTTCCAAAGGCATTAGATAATTATAACAAAAGTTTAAAAATTCTTGAAGAAATTGAAAATAAAGAGGGGATTGCAAATTCATTGAATAGAATCGGGGGTGTATTTGAAGATTTAGGTAATCTGCCAAAGGCATTAGAATATTATCTTAA
>JANYBY010000396.1 GCA_025360565.1 Bacteroidota bacterium | reverse complement strand
CAAAGAATTTTGCAAATTTGCTTGAACAGAATTTATTTCAGTCTCCCGGAACTCAAGCGAATTTGCAAAATTCTTTGGGGTATGATGATGAGGAAGGCGGAATAAAAAATCCGCTGTTAAAGCAAGAATTGCAAAAACGTATTCAAAAAAACCCCGACAAAGTTATTTTGTCTGAATTTCTGGTTTTTATTCAAAAGCAGCAAAAAGATTTTGACGGGGCCTTTGTTCAGATAAGATCGCTTGATAAAAGATTAAAAGAAGAAGGCAGCCGTGTTTACGATCTCGCTAAAATTTGTACAGCCAATCAAAATTGGGAAACCGCACAGCGCTGTTACGAATACATTATAGAAAAAGGTCCGGGTAATTTATATTACGATGGGGCAACAGTAGATATTTTAAATGTTGAATTTTTAGCATTAACAAGTAAAGCTCAGCCAAAAAAAGAAGATCTGCTCGCATTAGAACAAAAGTTTAATAAAGCCAAAGAAAAATTTAAGAACACGCACTTGAGCGCTTTCATCATAAAAAATCTGGCAACACTGCAGGCTTATTATTTAAATCAAACGGACGCCGCTATTCTTTTATTGGAAGAGTTGGTGAATGAGGCCGGCCTGGAAGCCCCTGCCAAAGCGGAATACAAGATCATGCTCGGCGATATTTATTTAATTAAAGGACAGATCTGGGACGCTTCACTTTTATACTCGCAGGTTGAAAAAGATTTTAAGTATGAGGCCATTGGGCAGGAAGCAAAATTTAAAAATGCCAAATTGAGTTTTTACGCCGGAGATTTTAAATGGGCAAAAGTACAAGCCGATGTTTTAAAAGGAGCAACCACAAAATTAATTGCCAACGATGCGTTAGATCTTAGTTTGATAATAAGCGATGCAATTGGTGTTGATACCAACGAAGTGCCTTTGCAATTATTTGCCAGCGCCGAATTAATGATCTTGCAGCACCGCTATACCGATGCTATTGCCCGAATGGACAGTATTAACAGTTTGTTCAGCACAAATACTTTGGGAGATGATATTTATTTTAAAAAAGCGGGCATTTATAAAACACTCGGAAAATATCCTGAGGCGGAGGCCATGTATAAAAATATTGTCGAATATTTTCCCGATGAATTGTATGGCGACGACGCGCAGTACAGGTTAGCCGAACTTTACGAAAAAAATATATTGGATAAAGAAAAAGCAAAAACAACTTACCAGGAAGTAATGACAAAATATCCGGGAAGTATTTTTGTTGTGGAGGCGCGCAAACGTTTCAGGGAATTGCGCGGAGATAATCTGAGTAATTAACTCTACCTGCCGGCATAGACTAACCACGGAGACACAGAGAACACGGAGTTTTTATTGAGAAAAAATAAGCGTATGACTAAAAAACACTTCACACTTTTATTTTTAACATTTGCAAACTTTTGTTTCGCGCAGAAATCGCTAACCGGAACAATTACGGCTGTTAATGCTAAAGTTGTCACTTTAAAATACGAAGGCGAATCAGCCTTTTCTAAAAGCGATAGCTGTATTATTTCAAAAGATATTTCAGGAAGCAAAAATCCTTTTGGAATAAAAATATCAAGCGGCTGGCTTGGGGTTGGCAATGGAGTGATAACGACTGTTGAAAAAAATAAACTCACTTTAAAGATCACAAAAGAAACTTCTAATATTGTGATCAATGGAAAAAAAACCGACCATTTTGTTTTGGGGAAAATATTAAAACTAGAATAGTAATTTAAGATTCCTCCGTATTAACGATCTGCGTATATCTGCGTTATCTGCGGGAAAATATCTCGGATCAAATTTCCGCGTTCAACGCTTTTAACATTGCTCCGGCCTTCAGTAAACATTCTTCGTATTCCTGCTCGGGGTCGCACAAATGCGTAATGGCACTGCCAACAGCAATTGAAAGCCGTTTTGTTTTTTGGTTATAAAAAATGCTGCGAATGTTAACCGATAATTCAAAATCCCCTTTTTCATCAATAATACCCATGGCGCCTGAATAAAAATTTCGCTCAAAATCTTCGGTCTTATCAATTAAATTCATGGCGCTAACCTTCGGAGCACCCGTCATACTTGCCATTGGGAAGGTGGCGCCAATAATATCTTCAAAGTTTAAATTATCTTTTAACTCACAACTAACGGTGCTCACCATTTGATGAACGGTTTCGTAAGTTTCAATATTGTATAATTTATTTACGTTAACTGTTCCTCTTTTCGCGATCCGCGAAAGATCGTTCCTGGCAACATCTACTGCCATCACATTTTCTGTCCGCTCTTTTACGCTGTTAAATAAACCCATTTTAAGTTCCTCATCTTCTTTTAAATTCTCGCTGCGTTTGGCAGTTCCTTTAATGGGTTTTGTATATAAAGTGTTCTTTTCTTTTTTTAAAAATAATTCAGGGCTCGCAGAAATAATATATTCATCACCAATTTTTACGAGAGAAGAGTACGGGGCTTTTGTAAGGGCATCCAATTTTTGATAAACCTCAATCGGATCTATCTCCACATTCTCCAGAAAAAATTCAATGCAATAATTTATCTCGTAAATATTTCCTTGCTGAATTTGTTGTTTAAGTTCAATTAGTTTTTTAATATAACCCGCTTTAGAAGTAGAGGCATTTAATTTTAGTTTATGATCAAACGCATTAAACCCCGCTTCAAAAATAAAATCCTGTTCTTTTTTTATTGGGTAAAAAGCGCATTCGGGTATTATTCTGCTTGGGTTAGAGTAGGGTATAACACAAAAATAGTTTCCTGAAGTTACCGAGGTTGCTTTGTCAAAAGTCCCTAATTCAAAGGCTCTGAACACATTTTTTCCCTCATAAGAACGCCTCTGAACTAAAAAATTGATAGATCCGGTTATATTTTTCCTACTTAGCTTCACCTGCATATTATTTTGTGTTAAATGCCTTGTAAATTAACAAAAGAAAAACTAACTTTAATAGTGTTTTTCATGAAAATGAATAGAAGCTTAATACTTATATTTTTGATTTGCTCCTTTGCTGCAGTTTCGCAAGAATCGGTGACCGAAAAGGGTATGGCACCAAGGGTATATAATTTTACTTCTTTTTCGCTTCAACAAAGTCCTAACATCACTTCTGAACTTATTTCATTAACCCCCTCCGAATTTCAAACGCATCCCGAGTTTGGCAAGGTGCCATATAATACCCAAAGTGCAAATTGTATTGAGCTCCTTCATAAAAGAACCGAGAACAGTCGGTATTTTGTAAAGAATGGAACTAATGGAAATACTTTTTTTGTTCAGCAGGGTTATTCGCAGTTGCATTATAAAGACAGCCATAACAATCTGCTTTCAATTGATGCAAGACTTCGTCCTAGTACTTCTAAAACCGCTACTTATCATGCGCCCGATCAAGAAATGCCAACGCTAATAGATGTTTCAACCGGATCCACTTCTATTAAATTAAAACCCTTTGAGCTTGCTTTCAATGTACATCCAAAAATTTACCAGATCGATGGCGTTAATGAAACACCTTTATTCGGTAACATAAATATGGCCAACACAACGGTTGGCGAAGATGGAGCGTTTACTTTAAATGCCTGGCAAGGAATTAACCGTACAGTAATGTTTGATCGGGGACAAATAAAAACAAATTTCGTTTTATCAGCCGCTCCTTCTCTTCCTTCAAATAACGGATGGCTTGCATTCGAAGATGAGATAGATCTTCCTTCGGGGTACAAAATTATTACTGATAACGCCGGCGCATTTACACCCGAAGGTTATTGGCAGGGCGATCTTAAATTAATTTCAGAAACATCGCAACAGGAATTTGCGCGTTGGAGTTCAGTAATTATTTACGATAATAGTGGCAGCCAAACAAATATCAGCAATGCGGCTTACCAATTAAAAATTGTTGGCAATAAATACTTTGTACGCACCACGGTTAAAATAAGCTGGCTCAATAATATCTCTACGGTTTATCCTGTAACAATAGATCCTTTGGTAAGTGGCACCAATACTTGGACAGCAGGGCAAATTGGTTTTACACCTTACGCGCCGGGTACAGGCTTTTGTGGAAGTTCATCCGCATTTTGTTTAGGCGGTCCGCTAAATGTTATTTTTCCGGGTGCGGCTACTATTACAAATGTATTATGGTCGAGCCAGTACATTGCAATCAATCCAACACTTATGCAGCATGGCGGTTTTAGAATGGTTGGGCCTTGCGGCGAAA
>JANYBY010000256.1 GCA_025360565.1 Bacteroidota bacterium | reverse complement strand
GTTAGCTGCCAGCCAAAAGAAAAACATGAAGAGCAACGAGGCCGGATTTAAATATTTGATCATGGGCTCTTTTGCCAGCGGATTTTTATTGTTTGGTATCGCTTTAATTTACGGGGCCTGTGGTAGTTTTGATATCATGGCTATTAGAGAATACATTAGTGTAAATGCAAGTAATATGCCCATGTTCTTTTATGTGGGAGTTGTGATGATGTTAGTGGCCATGTGTTTTAAAATTTCGGCTGCACCGTTCCACTTTTGGGCGCCCGATGTTTACGAAGGATCGCCAACATTAATTACTGCGTTAATGAGTACCGTTGTAAAAACCGCTGCCTTCGCGGCTTTCATGCGTTTATTCCTGGTAGGTTTTGCCGGAGTAAGCGAAATGTGGACAGGAATTTTAGCGAGTATAGTTGCCTTATCATTGATCATTGCAAATTTTTCTGCCGCCATGCAAAGCAATGTAAAACGTATGCTGGCATACTCAAGTATTAGTCACGCCGCGTTTATGCTCATGGTTATTTTAGCTAATGTAAGAAGTAATATTTCGGTGGATGCATTATTATATTATTCACTCGCATATTCTATCGGAAGTATTGCAGCCTTTGGCATTGTATATAATGTTACAAAAGATGGCAATGAAACTACAGATGCTTTTAATGGTTTGGCAAAACGTAATCCCGGCTTAGCGGCGTGTATGACCATTGCTATGCTTTCATTGGCGGGCATTCCCATCACATCAGGGTTTTTTGCTAAGTATTTTGTTTTCGCCATTATGATCGGCACAAAATATAACTGGTTATTGATTCTTGCTGTTTTAACTTCGGCAGTTGGCGCGTATTATTATTTAAAAATAATCATTGCCATGTATTTTAAACCTCAAACAAATATGGAGCCGGTGCAGATCCAGAATTCAAATATGCTTGTTATTACCGTTACCTCTGTAATAGTTATTGCCATTGGTGTTGTGCCGGGTTTGGTGGCCGAGATGTTTAAGTTTTAAGTGTTTTATTAACAAGAAATTTTATGTTTCCATTTACATATACTAAAATGAGATCAAACCTCATTCAATTTTTTTTAATTCTGTGTCTTGTTAATTTATCAACGTCGTGTGGCCGTAAGGAATGTAAAAACGCAGATCCCATACTTGATAAATACAGTCCCGATGCAAAAGAATACAAAAGCGAATTAACAAAACAAATTGAACTAGCCGATGCCGGCGAATTGAGATATTGGTTCATTAGATATTTTGAAAGAGACGGAAAAGATTTTATTGAAATTGAGATCCAAGGCGGTAAGATCTGTGCAAAGGCAGAAGTGCTTGTGGAAGAATGGGGAAACCTATCGGCAATAAAAAAAACGCTTGGGGTGGGTTACAGCGGCGCAGAGCTAAAAGGTTTTGAAATGATGATGGTGAAGGATTCTGTTACAACAAATTTAATGTATGTAAATGCCGATAAGATCGTGGATTAGATCTGTGTGGTCTCCCTACATATGCTTTATCACATCCGGTAACGGATAAAAAGTAAGGTGACGAAAAACTTTACCGTTGCTCGGTTCAAAAAATAAAATGCAAATGCTACAAAATGTAGCAATACTTTGATCTTAACCATGTTACCTTTATAAAAAATTTAAGGTATGTCTGGCACGTTTTCACAAATTTATATTCAGATAGTATTTGCCGTAAAAGGCAGAGAGAGTTTAATTCATGCTTCATGGGAAGCGGAATTATACAAATATATTACCGGAATAGTAAGAAACAAGGAACAAAAAGTTCTTGCAATTAATGGAATGCCGGACCATATCCATATTCTGATTGGCATGAAACCTTCGTGTTGTTTATCGGACTTAGTTCGGGAAATCAAAAAATCTTCAAATGAGTTTATTAGATCAAAAGGATTTACAAAAACCAATTTTAGGTGGCAGGAAGGATATGGGGCGTTTTCATACGGTCATTCTTCTTTAGATAATGTTATTAGATATGTAACGAACCAAAAAGAACAGCACAAAAAGAAAGCATTTAAAGAAGAATATAAAGATTTTTTAAAGGAGTTTGAGGTAGATTTTCGGGAGGAATATTTGTTTGAATGGATTGAAAACTATAAGGAAATAGAGAGCCTCGACCGAAATATTTAATATGTAACAGGCGACATAAACATACGACCCCAGCCGGGTCGGGACCAAGCTTTACGGTATTTTTATAAATATGTGATCCCTTCGGGATCAAACCTCTCAAATTAAAATTTGCTTCGGATGATCGACAAATTGCCAGATCGGTCATGTGCTCGTAGTTTACGCGGCCAAGGAAGTTCAACACTGAAAAATTTTTTTATCTTAAGAGGTTTTGCTGCTGGTATCCGGCAAGTTACTAAATGGGTCAAATGCCCGTAATGTTATGAAGCCAAGAAAACTGACTTCGAAAAGGTTCTTTTTTTAGGAAGAGGTAATGTGATATCTGACCCTGATAGGGTCAAATGATTATAAAAAGGAATGCATGAAATGGATACGACCCCTTCAGGGTCGCTTCTCTTGTTGATGATCTTTTACAGATATTTAATTCTTTCGCTATCCAACATTTGCAAAGAGATAATTCTTCATGGTAGGCATTAAGATTATTTTCTATTAATAGTTGATCCATTCGCTATCCAACATTTGCAAAAGACAATTCATTATGGTGGGCGTTAAGCGACCCTGAAAGGGTCAAATGTTTATAGAAAGATAAACGTAATTTATTCGACCCCGAAGGGGGTCGCATCTTCTATCGAAATTTGTGTTATAAACATGTGATCCCTTCGGGATCGAATCACATATGCTTTATCACATCCGGCAACGGATAAAAAGTAGGGTGACGAAAAACTTTATCATTACTTGGTTCAAAGAACGGCCCCTGATCTTCAGGGCTGCTCGCCACAATTGCCGCTGTTGGCACAACCCACAGCGCCATTCCTTCTCCGCGGCGTGTGTATAGATCACGCGCGTTTTCTAATGCCATTTCTTTATCAAAAGCGTGTAAGTTACCGCAGTGAACAAAAGGTTGTCCCGCTTTTTTCTGTACAAATACTTCCCACAAAGGGCCTTGAGAATCGCTCATATTAATTTTTGAATTTTAGAGTTTCTGAATTTTAGAATTTTGTTGTTTTCAATTTTCCGAATTTGTTGAGTTGAGGTTCTATTCTAAATCCCGATAACTATCGGGACTATAATTCAACAATTCTTCAATTTTTTACGCTGCGTATTGTTCCATTTGTTTTTTGCCAAACGCTGCTGCTGCTGCCCTTACCCATTCACCATTCTTATGCGCGTTTAAACGGGTTTCCAATCTTTCTTTATTACATGGGCCGTTGCCTTTAATAATATTTTTAAACTCGGCCCAATTCGGTTCACTAAAATCGTAACCCTTTTTTGCTTCGTTCCATTTTAATTTTTCGTCAGGTATGGTGAGTCCTAAATATTCTACCTGTTCAACCGTTTGGTTCACAAAACGCTGACGTAACTGATCATTTGTTTCGCGCTTAATACGCCATTTGATCGCGTTCTCGCTATTCGGACTTTCAATATCCGGCGGGCCAAACATCATTAATGTTGGAAACCACCAACGGTTCAACGCGTCTTGCGCCATTGCTTTTTGGTCGGGTGTACCAAAAGCCATTCTTGTCATTATTTCGTAACCCTGGCGTTGATGAAAACTTTCTTCCTTACAAATGCGCACCATTGCACGGGCATAAGGGCCATAACTTGTGCGCTGTAACATTACCTGATTCATAATGGCCGCGCCATCCACCAGCCAGCCAACGGCGCCAATATCTGCCCAGGTTAAAGTTGGGTAATTAAAAATGGAAGAATATTTTGCTTTGCCTGTGTGTAACGCATCCAACATCTCATCGCGGCTGGTACCAAGGCTTTCGGCGGCAGTATATAAATATAAACCATGCCCGCCTTCATCTTGAACTTTGGCCAACAGAACTAATTTAGAACGTAAACTTGGGGCGCGCGTGATCCAGTTTCCTTCAGGCAACATACCAACAATTTCGCTATGCGCATGCTGAGAAATTTGACGAATTAAATGTTTACGATAATTTTCGGGCATCCAATCCTTTGGCTCAACAATTTCGTTTTTAGCCATTTTGCCTTCAAAAATATCTTCAAAATTTACATTTTCCATTTGCAATAAATAATACCGTAAATATAGCTTTTATAAGGGTTTTTTCAAAATAAAATAGTGGTTGTACATGCATTTTGAAGCGCTGCCACGGAGCTGCTGCGCCAACGATTGCAGCGGAAAGCCCGGAGGGCAAGTGAGCGGGAAAAAACGGGGAGCGAACCTTGCCCGAGGACTTGTAGCGTAAAGCGTGGCCCGCGAGCGAGCATGGTAAAAAAACACAAGGCGAAGCTTGCGGGAGGCGCCCAAATAATTAAGACAAATTCATAGGTTTATAGTAACATTCTTTAGCAATAGTTTTAGTATAAATTGTTATTTTTGCACACTCAAAACAGAATAATGTCAAAATTTAATTCGTTAAAAGTTAAAGATATAAGAAGGGAAACGGCCGATGCTGTTTCGGTGGCTTTTGATATACCGCCAACTTTGCAAATTCCTTATCAGTATAAACAAGGACAATACATTACTTTAAAATTAACTGTTAACGGTGAAGAAATTCGCAGAAGTTACAGTATTTGTACATCACCGCACAGCGAAAATGAATTGCGTGTTGCAATTAAAGAAGTAAAAGGCGGAAGAGCATCTACATTTATAAATAAAACGTTAAAGGTTGGAGATGTAATTGAGGTAATGACCCCAATGGGAAATTTTTATACCTCACTCAGCGGAGGACATAAAAAAAATTATATTTTGTTTGCAGGCGGAAGCGGTATTACCCCAATGATGAGTATTTTAAAAAGCACTTTATATATTGAGAAGCAAAGTACAATCACTTTGATCTACGCCAATAAGAATGAAGACAGTACTATTTTTAAGAAAGAAATTGATGAGTTGGAATTAAAACAGCCAAATTTAAGAGTGGTGTATGTTTTTGACGCGCCACAGCAAAAAGTACAGGAATTACAAACCGGAATTATTACCGCGGAAAAAGCAAAAAAATTAATTGAAAATTTTGGCGCAACAGCCGATGAATATTTTATTTGCGGACCCGGACCCATGATGGAGAATGTGAAGAGTGCGTTGGTGGGATTAAAAGTACCTTCAGAAAAAATTCACATCGAATATTTTAACGCGGTTGTTGAAGCGGTAAATAAAGCCGAAAACCTGCCTGACGGCAAGGCAGGTAATTCGAGTGCGAAAGTAAACGCGAAAATTAAAGTGATCCAATACGGTATTGAAACTGAATTTAATTTAAAAACAGAAGGTTCCAGTATTTTAGACGCGGCCATAGATGCCGGTGTTGACGCGCCTTTCAGCTGCAAGGGTGCGGTTTGCTGCACCTGCCGTGCAAAAGTGTTGGAAGGAAAAGTGAAAATGGACGCTAATTTTGCGTTAACCGAAAGTGAAGTGGAGCAGGGTTACATTCTCACCTGTCAGGCACACCCGCTTACCGAAAGCGTGGTGGTGGATTATGACGCTAATTAATTTCTGTTGAAAAGTCCTGTTTTTTGAAAATAGGTATTCACTATCTCTTTATTCAACTTGTCTGATATGAACGCAATGTAATTATCCGGCCTAACTAAAATAAAAAGCGGTTTAGTTACACCGGTTTTTATCCACGCATCTGTAAGTCCTGATCTTACAATATTCACTCCGAAAGGAAAATAATTTTCGGTTTCTTTGAATTCTGTTTTGCCAATAATTACCAAATGAAAACAAGGGCCGGTGAGCAGTTCGTAAAAGCTTTTGCCGTTCAAACTATTTATTAAGAAAGGAAAACGGTCGCCGGCCGTAAAATTTAATTTTTGATCCGAAAAATTGATTGACATTTTTTTTCCTGAATAAGAATACCAGGTTTGAGAAAACATTTTAAATACCCGGAGTTTCGTGCTTTGTAAGGAGACAACAAATGGAAAAACATTCATCACCAGATATTTTCTTATTATAAAAACGAACCAACTGTCATTGGTCATCATGTTGAACATTCTATCGGTAAAATTCAGCAGCCATTTTGCAAAAGGCAGCCTCTCCTCGTTATAGGTCTGTAATATTTTTTCGTTTGCCTTACCTTGTAAAACAAAAGCTAATTTCCAGGCAATGTTATAAGCGTCCTGCAAGCCGGTGTTCATTCCCTGTCCGCCGGCAGGGCTGTGAATATGAGCGCTGTCGCCCGCCAAAAAAATATTCGAATTCCTAAAATTATCAACCATGCGGTGGTGTAAATGATAAACCGAAAACCATTTGATCTTGGTAAAATTAACCGGTACTTTAATTGTGTTCTTTACTACAACTTCCAGTTTATTGAAATCGATGTTTTCATCTTCGGCGGAGGTTTTAGGAAGGGTGCCGAGGATGCGGATGGTACGTGTTCCCTTTAATGGAAAAAAAGCACAAAAATTATGCCGCGAAGGGAAGATCGTTATCCGGTCATAAGGAAGGTCCCATTGTAATTCGGTATCAGCCACAAAAAATTTATTTTGATAAGTGCCCCCTTCAAATTTAAATGCCAAGGCATGACGCACTAAACTTCTTGCTCCATCGGCAGCGATCAAATATTTCGCACGAATGGTTTTTTGAGCGTCGTTTGGGCCAACTGTAACCGTAACCCCGGAATTTTCCTGCGAAACTTTCAGTAACTCACAATTCCATAATACTTCACCGCCTGAGTTTTTTAAATTTTTGTAAAGCAACTCTTCATTTTTGCTTTGCTCAAAGGCGAGCAAAAAATTAAACTCTGTAAGGCCGGTGCCCACTTCATCAATATTTATATTAGCTTTTTGTTTTCCTTCCGAATACACGGCGAATGAATTGATCTTTGTGCCTTCTTGCAGCAAAGTATCTATTAAACCCATTTGCTGATATATTTCCATGCTGCGCGTGGTGACGGCAATAGCGCGCGACTCAATGGTTGGCCCGCTTTTTTTATCGAGTATGATATAGTTAACATTGAAGCGCGCAAGTTGATTAGCGGCCATTAAGCCCGTTGGCCCCGCGCCAATTATAATAACATCTGTTTCCATTTTAACCGGAGCGCTATTCTTTTAAAAAACCATTCAGTGGTTCAGCAATTGTAGAATTAGGCTGATTGATTTGCAGCAATTCACAAATGGTAGGAGCAATTTGTGTAATGGTAGTATAATTGAACGAGAATCCTTTTTTAATTCCGGCCCCATAAAAAATTACCGGCACATGTGTATCGTAATTATAACCCGCGCCATGCGTAGTGCCTTTTTCAGCGTTGTCCATCCATGCAGGGTTATAGATATAACAAACGTTTCCGCTTAATTTGTGATTGTAGCCGTTTTGTAATAAGGTGCGGTAGTCATTCTTTTCGAAAGATTGATTACGCATTATTTTTGAAGGATAAGCTTCGGCAATTCCTTTTACGGTAATTAAATACGTCGCTAATTTTTCTTCCACGTCATCTTTATTCAATTTAAGTTCAGTCAATTTTTTTTCATTGATGCAAATTTGTTCGTTACCAATGTGATCAAGTAACAAGCTATCGTTGTAATTCGTTTTAAAATAATTTTTCACTTCTTTGATTAGCTTTTTTTCCGGAAAATAACCAGCGGGAATTTTATTGTCCAATAAATGATTTGGCACATCGGCTCCGCCATGATCGGCTGTTAAAAAAACGGTATAATTATTTTTACCAACTTCTTTATCAAGCTCGTTTAAAAGCTCCTCAAGGTCTTTGTCTAATCTTAAATAAACATCCTCTAATTCAACAGCCCGCGGACCGTACGAATGCCCTACAATATCCGTACTCGAAAAACTGATGCAAAACAGATCCGCGATATCATCTTTACCGAGACCTTCATTTTTTATACATTCAATCGCAAGATCTTTTGTAATGCTATTGCCGTAAGGCGTAGCTTTTAATATTGCGAACGAATTTTTTTCAGTAAAACTTTTGTAATCGTATGGAAAAATCGGTTTGTCTTTTTTGTTTGGAACTGATTCATAATTGTTATCATCCGCTATAGAATTTGTGTATGTGTTAATTGGATACAAGGTATTCCATCCGCTCTCTAAGTATTTTTTCGATAACTTTTTATCGTTAAATGCCTGAAGCCACTGTGGCAATTCGTTAACATACCAACTCGACGAAATAAAATTTCCCGTTTCATCATCAAACCAAAACGCGGCGTTGGCGGCATGCCCTGCGGGCAAAATAGAACTTCTGTCTTTTAAAGCAATCGCAAAAACTTTGGCCTTGTTGTTTGTACTCATTTTTAATTCATCCCCTATGGTTGAGCTTAATTGATTTTTTGGCGACATTGATCCGGCTTTACCGCTGCCGCCAATCGTTCTTACCGCTGTATCCCAAACGCAATACGTTTCTTTACCCGCCGTTTTTACAAACCAATCGTTCGCAATAATACCATGTGTTCTGGGTGTTGCACCGGTATAAATACTGCTGTGCCCGGGGCCTGTAAAAGTTGGAATATAATTAAAATGAGCGTTCTTAAAATAATAACCGTCGTTTACCAAACGTTTAAAACCGCCGCTACCAAACCTGTTCCAGTAACGGTAAATATAATCGTTACGCATTTGATCCACCACAATACCAACAATTAATTTGGGGGAATTAGTTTTCGAAACCGGTAAATTGGTTTGAGAAATTGTTTTTATTGAGAAAATAAAAACGAAAATAAAAAAATTGAGTTTTGTATAACGCATATTAGTTTTTAAAAATAGCAATTACGATCAGTATCATGCTTCAACGTATTTTAAATAATCGTTATCTTTTTTAACCGTCCAATTTTTCAAAAACAGAATTATTGCTTTTAAACTCAGGCACCAGGTCTTTCATTCGCTGCACAATGGCTTCGTTATTTTGTGTATCAAACGAAACGATCAATTCATTTATTATGGTATTTACCTCCGAATAGTTGTATTCGCGCACTTTTCCGATCAAGATCTGTGAATGATGTGTCGGCAACGTATTTTCATTATCCGCCAAAAGTTCTTCAAATAATTTTTCGCCGGGGCGCAAACCTGTAAACACAATATTAATATCCTTGCCTTCTTTTAATCCTGAAAGCATGATCATTTTACGAGCAAGGTCAATTATTTTTACAGACTTACCCATGTTAAATACAAAAATCTCACCGCCGCTACCCATGCTTGCCGCTTCCAAAACCAACTGACTCGCTTCGGGAATGGTCATAAAATATCGGGTAATGTCGGGATGTGTGATGGTTATTGGCCCGCCGGACTCTATCTGTTTTTTAAATCTTGGAATAACAGAACCGTTAGAACCCAAAACATTTCCAAAACGCGTAGTGATGAATTTTGTTTTTGAATTTTTTCCCAAACTTTGAATGTAGATCTCGGCAATGCGTTTACTCGCGCCCATTACATTTGTTGGGTTAACGGCTTTATCGGTGCTTACAAATACAAAACGTTCAACATTGAACTTGTGCGATAGATCGGCGCAATTTTTTGTGCCCAATACATTATTTAAAATTGATTCCGACGGATTATTTTCCATCATGGGTACATGTTTGTATGCGGCCGCGTGAAAAACAATTTGCGGTTTAAAGGTATTGAATACATTTTGCATACGCTCAATATTGCGGGCATCGGCCATTACTACTTCAAATGAAACATCTTTGTGTTTATCGGCAAACTCCAATTCCAGATCGTGCAGCGGACTTTCTGCTTGATCTAAAAGATATATTTTTTTTGGTTTAAATTTGGCGCACTGCCTGGCGAGCTCACTACCAATGCTTCCCGCGGCACCTGTAATTAAAATAATTTTATTATTTAGCTGGGTGCTAATAATGTCATTGTCCAGTTTAATGGGTTCGCGCTCCAAAAGATCTTCAATATTTATACTTCGGATCTGGTTAAAACTTAATTCTCCGTTGATCCATTTAGCAACAGGCGGCACATTTAATACGCGTACATTATTTTCCAAACACAGATCGGTGATCTCGTTTTTCTTTTTAGAATTAATTCCTTGTATAGAAATAATTACAAATTCGATCTCATTTTCTTTGATCAAATCATTTAGTTTGTCAGGCGGGTAAATAAAAATGCCTTCAACGCTACGTCCGAGTTTTTTTTCATCGTCATCAATAAAGCCAACCACTTTGTATTTAATTGCAGCATCCCTGTCAAGTGTACGTTTGGTGATTATCCCGGCTTCTCCGGCGCCATAAATGATCACGTTCATTTTTTCTTTTACGGGATTTTTACTTTCAAAATAAATAGCTTTAACGGCAAGGCGGGAACTGATCAATAAAAACAGTGTAATTAATGCATCTAAAATAATTACTGATGTTGGAATAAAATAACTGCCTGTTACAAAGTGAAGAGAAATAACATTTAAAAGTAATATTAGTAAGCTTCCGGAAACTACCACAACAGAAATACGGGTTGTATCTTTAGAACTGGTATAACGTACAACACCCTTGTAAGTTTTAGAAATAAAGAAGGAAAGAAAACGAACCCCTAAAACGATCATAAAATCGTAAGGCAAATTCGTTTTGTCTTCGGGCGACATGTTTAAATCGAAATAAAAGCGGATAAAAAAAGTTAGGGATAAGGCAAACGCGCAAATTAATGTATCAAGAATTAATATTGACCAACGCGGGAGATTATATTGCCAAAACAGCTTAAGAAGTTTGTTCATTCTTAATACCAAATATACATATAATTTAGCCTAATAGGCTCGTTCTTTTTCATCAAATAATTCGGTAAAAAATAATGCGCGTTTTAATACTCTTCTAAACCTTTCTTGGCCTTTTCAATATCTGGATGTTTCAGAAATTTTTCCCTCTCAGGGTTTTTAGTAAGTCTTAAAAAGGCGTCAAAATAAGCATCCTTGGTCATGCTGTCAAAATGAATGGTGTTCCATTTGGCCTGCATGCTCTGAAATAAATTTAAGAGTATTAGCAAAATAAAAGAAGTGTACACCAAACTTTTTTTAATAAAAGAGGAGTTTTGTAGCTCATACAAAAACGCTGCAAAAGGAAGAGCCAAAAAGGGATAAATATCAATGAGCGCCCGCTGTCCGTAAGACCCGCCGTACCACCAGCACCACCAAGAGAACGCAACATAAATGTAAATCAAAAATAAAATTAACACCGGATAAAAAAACTCTTTCATTGTTTTAAAGAGGACGTAAATTCCAATTAAAGAAAAGAGCATAATGGGTGTATAAACCAGCCAGCCTTTTCTGAAACTAAACAGACCGTAAAGAACGTGGGGATTATTAAAATAGAAATGCTCGTCGAGGTAAGAATTAAAAAACCAGGATCCGGTTTGATGTTGCCAATAAATTAATTGAGGTAAAAAAATTACAATTCCTAAAGCTGCAATAAGCAAGAGCTGCAATTTATACTTTAAAAATAATTTTATTTTTTTTGAAAGATCTTTCAACGATTTTATATTATATAGAATAAAGAAGATAAAAACTAAAATATTTATCGTACGAATTAAAGTCAAAAGCCCGCCGATGATTCCAATTAAAACGGCGCGTTTAACGAACGATTTTTGATGCCATTTTATGGTATAATACATAAAACAGGCAACCAAACCAAAATTTGCGGCGTGCGACATGCCACCCCCGACAGTTAAATAATACAGGGCATTTGTACCAAAAGTGATACAGAACAAAACAAGTGAAACCAGATGATCGGGAAAATACAGCCGGAGGATCTTAGCGAGAAAAATTAAACCAATAATAAAATAAAACAAGGATGAGAACTGGATCGCGAAATGGTAAGGCTCTGAAAAACCGGTGACAGGATAATTAAAAATTTTAGCGTAAAAATGCGCACAAGTAAAAAAGGGTAAGTAGGTTAAGGCCATGCCCATGGTGCCTTTAAAAACATAATTACCATTTACCTGACGTGAAGCTT
>JANYBY010000244.1 GCA_025360565.1 Bacteroidota bacterium | reverse complement strand
TCCACCGACGGCAACAAATTTTTTATCTCTCGTTTGTATGAGATCCGTATACTGTGCCCCGTATCCTGAACCTGCATAAGTATTCTCACTAATTACATTACCCAAACTATCGTAAATTAAAACGTTATCTTTATTGGCGCTGCCAATATATTGATAACCGACCGTTACTATTTTTTTTGTAGCTGAATCTTGGGCTATTGCCTTACCATCATGCACATTGTTGCCGGTTTTGCTTATTTTTTTCCTCCATAACTCATTACCATTAACATCTGTTTTAATAAGTAAAACTAATCTAACTGGATTTATAGGGTCGCCGAAAAATCCTGTAATTAAAAATCCTCCATCAACGCTCGCTGTAACGATTTGCGGAATAACATCGTAAACCGGATCGTAATATTTTTTTTGCCAAATCGTATCGCCATTAAAATCAATTTTAATTAATACTCCTAAATATTTATTATTACTGTCTTTGACGCAACCGGCATGATAAAGAAAATTTCCATGTTTGTAAAACCATTTGGTAATTAAGGTATTCTCTAAGTAATGAAACTTACTGTTGCCATACTTTTTTGTCCAGGTTTTTTGCCCCTGGCTATTTATTCCGAAAAATGTAAGCCTGTTAAATTGCTCACCATTCAAAGAGTCAACCACTAATCCACACATAATATAATTGTTTGGTGTACTTTCAAAAACGGCTTTGGCTGTATTGTCAAGGGAGTTAGGCAAATAATAATGCCGTTGAAAGCCCTGACCATTTATTAAAATGGTAAACGCAAGAAACAAGTATGCAAAAAATAAACGCATTGGCTCTAACCTTTCGCCTTTAGTAAAGGTAAAATAATTTTTGGATTTTTAAACTTAAAATATAAAGAAAATCAATACGGACTTTGCTTCCGTACCAACTTAGCAAAAAGCTTCGGGAAAAACCGTTTAATTTTTATCAGGTTCAATTCTTTTCCGCCAACCAGGATCTCTTCCTTATTATTTTGAATAGCTGAAATTATTTGCTCGGCGCATTCACCGGCGCTCATGGCACTCTCATGGCTCGGGTCCATTTTATTGTGCTTTTCCCCTGAGGAAGTAACTGCGTTAAAAGAAATATTTGTTTTTATTTTTCCGGGACAAACAATTAAAGTTTTTATTCCGTTTGCTTCTGTTTCCAACCTTAACGATTCAAAAAAACCATGCAGCGCGTGTTTGGCGGCGCTGTAAGAGGAGCGTAAATAAAAGCCGAATTTTCCCACAATGCTGCTAACAACAACAATTTGTCCGCTTTTTTTACGGAGCATATAAGGCAAAACGGCTTTGGTAATATTTACCTGCGCAAAATAATTTACTTCCATTATTTGCCTGTCTATTGTTTCGGTTGTTTCGCTAACAGCGCCACGCTGACTATAACCGCCGTTATTTATTAAAATATCAATTTGTCCAAACTTGTTCATTATTTGCGCGGCTAAGCCCGTAGCATTTTTTGTGTCGTTCAGGTCAAAAGGCAAGATCATCAAGTCAAGTTCCGGCAATTTTGTAAGCGCCCCAACCCTTTTTAATTCTTCTTCTCGGCGGGCGGATAAAATTAATCTGGCTTCTTTTTTCGCGACGGCCAATGCCAAGGCTTCGCCAATGCCTGAAGAGGCACCGGTGATCCAAATTACTTTATCTTTAAATTCGTTCATATTGAGCCTCACCCTAAATCCCTCTCCAAAGGAGAGGGACTTGTAGAAGTGTATAATATCCTATTTAATACTAACTAACATTCTAACAAATCTACAATTTGTTTTGCATTAATTTCCTTGATGCAATGACAATCCTTACTCTTTTTACAATCATTACAATTTTTATCCATCACTAAATAATGTGCATTCTTGCCAATTGGGGCCCAACGCTCCGGGTGAATTGGCCGCATGGGCGAAAACAATCCGATCACTTTTTTATTCAGTGCCGCGGCAATGTGCAATGGCCCTGTACTCGCGGCCACCAAGGCATCGCAAGCATTTATAAAAGCAATAAATTGTTGTAACGAAAATTTTCCGCTAACATCGGTTACTTCTTTATGTTCGCTCAAAAAATCGCGCATCAATTTTCCGTCCTCAACAGTACCGCTTATAAATATTTTATATTTCTCCTTTGGTAACAGCGAAATTAATTTCCCGAAATTATCCAAACCCCACTCACGCGCGCTACCTTTTGATTTAGGATGTAAAATAATATTGCACCTTGTTTTATCAATAAGCGATTTAAATTCGTTGCTTAACTCGGACGTTTTTGTAAAGCCTAAATAATTTTGCATTTCGCTTAATTCAACTTCGGTTTTTATTTCTAAAAAACTTAAAAGCTTAATATTTAATTGCGCTTCGTGCAGATGAGAATTTTTTCGCGATAATTTTATTTTCTCGTTGCAGGTGGTCCAATGGTAAAGCCTGTTGGTAGTGCCCACTCGCAGGGCTATCCCCGCCTTTTTTGCCAATAACGCGATCTCCTTTTTCGGAAAAACATGCACAAAAATATCCGCAGCATATTTTTTTAAATATTCACTTTGTTTGCCCGCAGGAAGTTTTTCGATCTCATCGTAATTAATAAATTCATCTACAAACTCACTTAATACAATTACATCTTTGGTATAAGTTCTTCCCAAAAAAAGAATTTTGCATTGGGGATAATGCTTTTTTATTAACCCGGCCATGGGCAAGGTCAACACCACATCTCCGATGCTATCGGTGCGACTTAAAATGATCTTAAAATTATTTGGAAGTGGTTTGATCTTGTAAATTTCTTAACTTTTTATATTTTAAATAAGTAGCGTAAGCCGAGATCTTTGAAATTAAATATCCCGATTTCCCATCCAAAAATCCCAAATGCAAAAAATAATGATCTATAAATTTAGCTATCGGATTTATAATTAATTTAAAAGCGGGAGCTTTTTTTCCGTTTTCA
>JANYBY010000221.1 GCA_025360565.1 Bacteroidota bacterium | reverse complement strand
CAGCTTCCTTTCGCGTTTCCAATTGGAGCAATGGCACCTTTTGCAATGGAAAATTTTTTATCGGGAACAATTTTATTTATATCTATTTCTGAAATGGTGCCGAGCCCGTTACATTGCGTACACGCGCCGTAAGGAGAATTGAAAGAAAATAAATTTGGCGCAGGTTCATCGTAACTTATTCCACTTGTTGGACACATGAGTGAGCGACTGAAAAATACAGCCCCTCCTGAATTTTCCCCAAGAGGGAGGTTTTTAGAAACACGTTTTAAATTATGCGAATCAGCCTTTTTATCTTTTTTTAATTTCGGGGCTTCTTCAACATGCTCCTGCACCATAATGGTTCCTTTACCATGTTTCATGGCCACTTGCAGCGATTGGTTCAACCTTGCTTTTATGTCTTTTGCAATTTCAAGCCTGTCGATCACAATTTCAATATCGTGCACCTTATAACGATCCACCTGCATTTTAGCAGATAATTCCGTTATTACACCATCGACCCGCACTTTATTGAAACCACGCTTTCTTACATCTTCAAACAGTTCGCGGTAATGGCCTTTGCGCCCTTTAACAACAGGGGCTAATAAATTAATTTTTTTGTTTTTATATTTTTCAAGGATCAATTCTATTATCTGATCATCGCTGTAACGCACCATTTTTTCGCCGCTTACATACGAAAAAGCTTCACCGGCGCGGGCAAAAAGCAAACGCATAAAATCATAGATCTCGGTAATAGTACCAACAGTAGAACGCGGATTTTTATTTACTGTTTTTTGTTCAATTGAAATTACAGGGCTTAATCCCGAAATTTTATCTACATCAGGTCGTTCCATGTTGCCCAAAAACTGACGGGCGTAAGAAGAAAAACTTTCCATGTAACGACGCTGCCCCTCGGCGTAAATTGTATCAAAGGCAAGCGAAGATTTTCCACTACCACTTAGTCCGGTTATAACCACCAGTTTGTTACGCGGAATAGTTAACGAAATATCTTTTAAATTGTGGGCGCGGGCCCCAATGATCTCTATTTGCTCTTCATCTGCTATTTCAACCTTCATGCAAAACCAATTTTAATAATATAACTAATAACCATTACCGTAACGGTAATACAAAATAACCAAATTATATTACGCGCACCGTTATTAAAACCCACTATTAAGTGTAGAATGGTGTAAAATAATGTTATAATAAATGGAATTAAACTGGCATTTAATTTAAGGCTCAATAAAACATCTCCACGAAGCAAGGCAATTAGAGCGCGCTGCATGCCACAGCCCGGACAATCAATACCCAATAAGCTTTTAAATGAACAAGCAAACAGATGTTGCTCTAAAAAATTCACTACTTCGCTCATGCCCGAAGAAAATTGGAAGCCTCGCAAAAAGGGTTGAAAGCCTTGTAATGCGAAGCATCATGTTTCTATTTAGTGAAATCCTTTGAAGGCATTAAACGCAAACGTTCCGTAAATAATAAATACAACTACAACGAAAATCAAATAAAGGGTTCCAAGCGCTAAACCAATTATACCACAAGTTTTACCGGCTTTTAAATTTTTGTAAGAAGCAAGTGTATAAATACCTGGATTGAGGGTGTACAATTTTTCGCCCTGGCTTGCCAATATTAAACAGATTATGCCAAGTATAACAGCTAAAATACCGTAACACCAGCAGAACACAATAGATAAAATGCCCAATACCAATACACCAACACTATTTGGAAGCGTGGTTGAGCCACCCATATTCTGATTGCCGGGATTGTTATTGTTGTTACTATTATTATTGTTATTATTTACCGGCGTAGGATCTAAGTTTGGAGGATTCATTTTATTTTGTTTTAGTTTGAGGCACTAATTTGCTGATTTATTTTCAATAAAACACACAACGTGATAAAATTGTGGAAAAGTTTAGATCATATCGTAAACCTTAACAAACTCTTCAAACACTTTTTCGGCTGAAAGCATTTTTAAGCAAGCAAAATCAGGGCAAAGCAATGGGTTGTTTGTTTTTGTAGTATTTGCCCCTTGCCACGCGTTACACGGCATGCAATTTAAATTTAATTTTGTTTCAGTATGTTTTGAACCTAATAATTTAGCGTAACCGTATAACACCGGAGAAGAGCCTCCCCAAATGGTAAACGTTGGTTTGTTAACCGAAACGGCAACATGCAATAAGCCTCCATCCAAACCAAAAAATAAATCACTTTTTTTTATGATGCCAAACGTTTGATCGATGGTTGTTTTGCCAATGAGAGAGGTAATATTCCTATTTTTTATCAATTCCTTAGTCAAACTTATTTCGTCGGCATGCCCCAACAAAACAAATTTTTGAGAGGGATATTTTTTCTCTGCCAATGTAAAAAAATCGATCCAGTGTTTGATTGGCCAATTTTTGTAAGGTGTTTTGTTGTTGCCCGCACTTAATTGAACAGCAATGAATTTTTCAGGTAATTGTATTTGCGGATCATTTTTAACTTCCAATTCAAAATCTTTTTCTTTTAAAACCGGAATTTTTTCATGCGCCAAAAAATAATTTTGGATCGAGTCGTGAACGCCCTCTAATATCTTTCTTTTTGTTATTTTACTTTTTACATGATAATGTGCCGAGTTGGAAACAATTTCTTTCGCGCAAAAACTCACCGCGTTTAATAAAAAAGAACCGCCGCACAAATGATTTAAAAAAACACGATCGTATTGCTTTAAATGAGTTTGACAAAACAATAAGAGTTTGATTTTGTTTTTGATATGGTAACTTCTATTAACAAGGTCATTTTCCTGTAAGATCTTTAGTTCAGGGGTTTCATATAAAAATACAACATCCGGCTTGGTATCAAAGGCTTTCAGAGCAGGGATCCATAAAAGAATATCGCCAATGCCGCCATAAAAAATGACCAGATTATTTTTTTGTAAGTTTTGCAATCTGCGAATTTATATCGGCGATCAATTCGTCCGGTTTATTTTTTTGAGCGATAAAAATAAAATTATTTACATAGTTGCTCGTACCAAAATCCCTTAGATCCTGATACACCACCGGCTCGTTATTAAAACCAAAGATCTGGTTCTTATTCGGAAAAAAATAAAATGCCTTGTAATTATATTTTGAACAAAACCCTTCAATTATTTTTTCGATCTTGGTTTGATGGTGACGCTGTTCAATTTCTACAATTAAAACCGGCAAATTATTTTGAATTATTTTTTGCGCACCGTTTATTACATCTAATTCATGGCCTTCCACATCAATTTTTATTAAACCTATATTCGTTTTAGAAAAGGGTTCCAGACAATCGTCGAGTGTTTTTAACGGCACCTTAAAATTAAACGCGTTACCGCTTACCTCCACACCATTAATAGTGCCAAGGCTGTCGTCCGGCTGATTCTGCGTAAACGGAATAGTAAGAACAGCTTCTCCGCTCCTATCCGAAAGGGCCACGTTAAAAATAGTTACTTGCTTAAAAACAAATCTTATTTTATTGTACAGAACCGGATTGGGTTCGAACCCAAAAATATTACCCGGTTTTAAAAATTTTAAGGCAGAAAATAAAAAAGCTCCTTTATTACTGCCCACATCAACAAATCCTTTTTCTTTTTTTACTAAAAAAGGGAGAAGCAGTAATTCGGGTTCGATCTGTGTTTGCCGGTAATTTAAAAATGTAGCTTTATCCAGATCAGAAAAATTTTTTTTGATGTAAAGGGAAGGAAATAATTTTATAATTATTTTTTTTACCGGCATTAAATTATTCCGTTATCCATCCTGCAAGAGATAGAACATCTTCCGCGTCTACTTTGTCCCAGCTTTGTTTGGTAGCGTTCCACACACCCATACCTTGCTGGTAACTTTCTTCGCCCATTACCAATTCTTTTACCAAAACAGCGATATTTTTTTCGGTTTTAAAATTCTTTAATTGAAAATGAAATTTACCAACTTCTTTTTCGTTCAATTTTACAATATGGCCGTAACTGTTGCTTTTACACTCGTAACTAAATCCATCGGATGGCTTAGAGAATTGCAGATCCATAACCGAATTAGCTTCAGCATCGATCAAGATCTGTTTAGACCCAAGCATCATTAAAGCTTTGTTATTATCCAACTTTACAAATGTAGCTGCACGCGATTCGGGTTTAATTGGAATTTTTCCAACCAGCGTACTCGCTTTGGTATCTGCATTCACTTTAAAAAAACTTAGCTCGGTGTTTTCTTTATTAAAATAAGCGTACACAAAATTACTTTTATCCACCCACCACATGGCGGGATCAGGTCGCCCGTCGGTTGCCGACTGGCCATAACCGGCGTCTTTTACCAATTCTATTTTGGGTTTACCTTGTGGGTATAGATTAAGTTTAAAAGGGCTCATTGATTTATCAAACTCAACATCCTGGCCAACTTTGGGTTTGAACAATAGATCTTTTACTTCGCCATACGTGCTGGTTTTAAAATTATAAACCGAATAATATTTTCCTTTAAAGGCATCGTTAGTATAATAAATTGCGCTGTCGTTAGAACATCTGATCAAAGTTGCCCTTCCGTCGAACAAGATCTTTTTATCTTTTATGTCAATAATATTTCCAATACCTGTAATTAAATATCGGTTCTTATAAAGTGTTGTTAAACCAATATCCATTCTAATATAATCTTTGCCATCCTTTTTTCCGGGCACACTCATTAACTCTTCGCGCCCGGTAAAGGTTCCGTTCAAAAAATGGTAATCAAATATCTTTTGTTTAAATTCGGATTTACTGTTCGCATCAACATGCACCACGATCAATCCTTGTTTTATATCTTGCGACCAAACACAAAAACTAAAACACATCGAAAATAAAATAGGTAAACAGATCTTCATTATCTTATTTATTTTTAAAAAAGTCAAACAATAATCTTACGCCAACACCAGTACCACCTTTTGGCCTATAACCATCTTTTGTGGTTATAAATGCAGGCCCGGCAATATCTAAATGATAATACGGATAATCGGTAAATTTTTCGAGAAACTTACCGGCTGTAATAGACCCGGCGTAAGGGCCGCCAAGGTTTTTTTGATCGGCAATATCGCTTTTTAAGGTCTCATTATATTCATCCCAAAACGGAAATTCCGCAATTTTTTCAGAAACCGCGTAACCGCTTTCGATCAATTTATTTTTTTGTTTTTCGCCTGCGTTTCCCATTCCAACAATTGCAAAGGTGCCAATGGCCGCAACTGCAGCGCCTGTTAAGGTTGCAAGGTCAATGGTTAATTCGGGTATATAACGTTTTGCGTAGTGCAGTGCATCGGCCAAGATCATCCTGCCTTCCGCATCCGAATTAAGCATTTCAACAGTGCTTTCATTCATCATGGTAATAATATCTCCGGGGGCAAAGGCGTTAAAGCCCGGCCTATTATCGGTTGCAGGAACAAGCCCGATCACATGAACATTTAATTTTGCTTTGGCAATAGCATACAAAGCGCATCCAACAGCTGCACCACCCGCCATATCACACTTCATCATATCCATGCTGTTGGCAGTTGGCTTTAAACTTAATCCGCCGGTATCATACACTACACCTTTACCTACGAGAACATACGGTTTTTTATTTTTAGCATGTTTAGGTTTGTACTCCATCACCGTAAAAGTAGGCTCATCAACACTTCCCGCGTTAACAGAAAGTAAGCCTCCCATTTTTAACTTGGTAATTTTTTCTTTATTGAACACTTCCACTTTAAACCCTGCATCCTTGCCCATTTGAACAAACGCGTTTGCAAGGCCGGTGGCGTTTAAAATATTTACCGGTTCGTTCACCAGATCTCTTGCCTTATTTGTAGCATCCACTACATAATTGAGTTCTGCAATTTTATGGTTTGCAATTGAAGAATTGGCTATAATAATTTTTTGTAAAGTATTGGCTTCGTTTTTTGCGCTGGGTTTATGGTCTAAAAATTGATAATTTGCCAAAGCAATTCCTTCAGCAGCAGCTAATGAAAGATGATCAGATTTTGTTTGATTATAAATGTAGATCTCGCTTCCTTTCGCGGCATTAACTCCCGCCGCAGCAATGGCTCCGTGTTTGCGCACTTGCTCCATTAAACTGTTCTTTTCTTTTTTTGTATCTACAATTAAAATAGAAATATATTTGCCGATGTAATTGTACGTAAGTGTTTTTTTTGTCTCTTTCGGATTTTCTTTATGTTCTTTCAATTGAGCGGAAATATAATCCGCAACTTTATCAGGTAAGCCAAATTCGTTTATAAATTTGGAAGTTATAATGAGAACATTACTTGATTCGGAGACCTTATTCTTAACCTGTACCTGTGCCATAACGCTAATAGATTGCTACGAATATACGCATTAGAACCAAAAATAAAAATTACCAAAACAACACTATTGTTAAAAAAAATGGTAAGGTTTTGCTTTATTTGCTGATTTATATACCTTTAGTGAAATGTTGAGGATCAAAAGCATAGTTTTTCTGCTATTTACGTTTATTTTATTTACAGCCTTTAAGCCCGAAGACAAGTATTTACGTAAGGCTGTACGCCAAAGCCAGAAAGGAAATATTAAAGAAGCCAAAAGCTGGTACCTGAAAGCCCTTGAAAAAAATTCTGAAAATTACCAGGCAAATTTAGGCTTGGGTTTATTAATGAGCGAGCAGTTAAACAACTGCCCCGGAGCCTTGCCCTACCTAGAAAAAGCCTATAAATAC
>JANYBY010000284.1 GCA_025360565.1 Bacteroidota bacterium | reverse complement strand
ATTTATTTTGGCGGAGGAACCCCGAGTTTATTATCGCAAAAAGAACTGGAGCAAATAATTGATCAAATAAAAAGTCATTTTACACTGAATGAAAGCGACAAAATTGAAATTACACTGGAAGCAAATCCGGATGATATCAATTCTGTAACTCTGAAGCAATGGAAAAAAAACGGCATTAACCGATTAAGTATTGGCTTGCAAAGTTTTAATGATGTAGAATTAAAATGGATGAACCGAGCGCATACGGCAACGGAATCGGAAGCTTGTATAAAATTGGCGCAGGACGAGGGCTTTGATAACATTAGCATTGATCTGATCTACGGCAGTAAATTTCAAACATTACAAAATTGGGAAAACACTTTATTAAAAGCTATTGATCTTAATACACAACATATTTCATCTTACAATTTAACCATTGAACAAAAAACAGCTTTGGGCGTTAATTTCAACAAAGGGCTGGAACCCGCTGTGAATGATGATTTGAGCAGCAAACAATTTTTATTGATGACAGAGTTACTTGGCAATAATAACTTTGTTCATTACGAGATCTCAAATTTTGGCAAAGAAAATTATTTCGCTGTGCACAACAGTAATTATTGGCGCGGTAAAAATTACATTGGTGTTGGGCCTTCGGCGCATTCGTTTAACGGAGAAACGAGACAATGGAACATCAAAAATAATGCAGAGTACATTTCAAAAATAAATAGCGGCGAAACTTTTTTTGAAACTGAAAATTTAACCACACAAAATAAATTTAACGAATATATTTTAACCCGTTTAAGAACTATTTGGGGTTGCGATATAAACGAAATGGAGATTTTATTCGGGAAAGAAACGCGCGATCATTTTTTGGAAAAGATAAAAAATAAAGCCCAATTTATTATTGAAAAAAACGGCGTTTATACATTAAACAACGCCGGAAGACTGCAGGCCGATGGGATAGCGGCAGACCTGTTCCTTTAACCCAATTCTTAACACAGAGTCGCTGAGGCACTGGGACACTGAGAAAATAAACTCTGTGCCTTAGTGTCTCTGTGATCTCTGTGTTAAAAACTTAGAGATGCGCTAAACTTTTCTCAAATGCCAAAATAGTTTTATCAAGATCTTCTTTTGTATGTGCGCTGCTTACAAAACCAACTTCGTAACCGCTGGGGCCAAGGTACACACCGTTTTGCAGCAAGCCGTGATACAATGTTTTAAAATAGCCCATACTGTTCGCATCAATATCATCCGCACTCGAAACGGATTCTTTATCGGTAAACGCTATCCAGTAAATAGAACCCAAACTAAATAATTTAAACAATTTAAATGTGTTCACTTTTAAAATTCCCGCTACTAAATAATTTGTTTTTTCTTCCAGTTCCTTATAAAAATTTGGTTTTAAAAGTTCGGTGAGCTGTGCAATTCCCGCGCTCATAGCCACCGGGTTTCCGCTTAAGGTGCCTGCCTGGTATACCTCACCTTCGGGCGAAATGTTACTCATTATTTCTTTACTCGCTCCATACGCACCCACCGGAAAACCGCCGCCAATAATTTTTCCGTAAGTAATAATATCGGGTTTAATGTTGTACAAACCGGCAACACCGCAAAATCCTAATCTAAATCCGCTTATCACCTCATCAAAAATTAGCAATGTATTATTTGCCGTACATATTTCTCTCAAAAATTGTAAAAATTCTTTTCCCTGCAAGAGCAGGCCGTTATTTGCAGGCACAGGTTCAATTATAATGCAGGCAATTTCGTTCTTAAATTTTACAAAGGCTTCTTCAACCGCTTGTTTATTATGCAAAGGCACAACAATTGTTTCGTTCACAAAACTCTCGGGCACACCGGCGCTGCTGCTGTTGCCAAATGTAACCAACCCGCTGCCCGCTTTTACCAATAACGAATCAACATGCCCGTGATAACAACCTTCAAATTTTAAAATTTTATTTCGTTTGGTAAACCCGCGCGCCAAACGAATAGCGCTCATTACCGCCTCTGTGCCGCTGCTTACAAAACGCAATTTTTCAATAAATTTATTGTTGCTTAAAATTAATTCCGCTAATTCATTTTCTAATTTGGTTGGCGCGCCAAACGAGGTGCCTTTACGCATGGTTTTATCAACTGCATTTAGTACAGTATCGTTGGCATGGCCTAGGATCAAGGGCCCCCAGCTGCAGCAATAATCAATATATTCGTTTCCGTCGGCGTCCCAAATATGCGAACCTTTTCCCTTTTCAATAAATAAGGGATTACCGCCAACGCTGCGAAAGGCGCGTACAGGAGAATTTACTCCGCCCGGAAAATATGTTTTGGCTTTTTCAAAAAGCTCGGCTGATCTTGAAGTATTCATAGATAATGTGTGCGAAATTAAGAAAAGTTTGAAACTATTGATATTCCTAAACAATTTGGATACTGCCTGAAACATAGTTCTCCGGATCCTCATGAAAGAACCACGAAGAATCAGGATTCCGAAGTCCCGACCTTACTCCATAGATCCGGACAATTTTAGATTCCTCCTCAATAACAAAATGTATAACATACTGAAAAACTTTCGTTTTCCTCATTCTTACATTATCGTACCTGATCTCGTAATATGGAAATTCACTAAGCTCATACAAGGTTTGACTTATTTGATCAAGAAATTTTCTTCCAAGATCTTTTGAAATAGACCGGTAATAATCAATTCCGTCCTGAATATCCAATTTGGCCTCGGGCTGAACAATAATTTGAAATAACATTTTAATCCAGAATAAAAGAATCTTTTATTTCGTTCCAATTTTGTCCGTACTCCGGTTTTGCATTTTTAATTCTTTCGCGGATAAGTTTTTTTTCTTCATCTGTTATTACCACGTCGTTTTGATTGTGCGCGCGAATAAAGTCAAGGCCTTTTATAGCGTCAAGAAACGCTTGGTATTTATTGTCGGGTATGTTCAATAATATTTGTTTCATTTTATAAAATTTACATTTAAAATATTGCACAATAAATATAGTAATTTTTTTCAAAACAAAATCCTATTTTTGTATCATTATGCAAACAATTGACTCCCTAAATTTTTCAGGTAAAAGAGCTTTGATCCGTGTTGATTTTAACGTACCCTTAAACGAAAATTTTGATGTAACCGATAACACACGCATTAAAGCTGCCATCCCCACATTAAAAAAAATTTTAAACGATGGTGGAAGTATTGTTTTAATGAGTCATTTAGGCAGGCCTAAAGGCGGACCCGAAAATAAATTTTCACTTAAACACATAGTAAACGAAGTAAACAAATTATTGGGAACCAACGTTTCTTTTGCCGATGATTGCATTAGCGAAAATGCATTTGCGCAATCATCCTCTTTAAAAGCAGGAGAAATTTTATTACTCGAAAATTTACGTTTTTACAAAGAAGAAGAAAAAGGCGACGAAACATTTGCGCAAAAATTAAGCAAACACGGAGATGTTTATGTGAACGATGCGTTTGGTACCGCGCACAGAGCCCATGCATCAACAGCGGTGATCGCAAAGTTTTTTAAACCCGGCTCAAAATGTTTAGGGTATGTTATGGCCGGCGAAGTTGCAAGCATTAACAAAGTTTTAAACGATACCCAAAAACCTTTTACTGCAATTATTGGCGGTGCAAAAGTGAGCGATAAAATTTTGATCATTGAACAATTAATGAATAAGGCCGATACTATTTTAATTGGCGGCGGCATGGCATTTACCTTTGTAAAAGCAATGGGCGGCAGCATTGGAAAATCGTTATGTGAAGAAGATAGACTAGAAACTGCAAGGGAATTACTGAACAAAGCAAAAAGCAAAGGCGTAAATTTGTTTATTCCATCGGATGCTATTATTGCCGATAATTTTAGCAACGATGCCAAAACAAATGAAGTGAACATAGAAACTATTCCCGACGGATGGATGGGTTTAGACATTGGGCGAAAAACCATTGAACAATTTGGGGAAGTTATTAAAAACTCAAAAACTATTTTGTGGAATGGGCCAATGGGTGTTTTTGAAATGAGTAACTTTGAAAAAGGCACAAAACAAATTGCCTTTGATATTGTGGAAGCAACAAAAAACGGGGCATATAGTTTAATTGGCGGCGGTGATAGTGTTGCTGCCATTAATAAATACGCCCTGGCCAATAAAGTAAGTTACGTTAGCACCGGCGGCGGCGCTTTATTGGAATATATTGAACAGGGAAGTTTACCCGGTGTAAAAGCAATTGAAGGATGAAAAAATTAATGTACATTTTTATTTGCTGCACATTTATTTTTTGTTCGTGCAAAAAAACCAGAGTGTGCGAATGCAAAAACTCTAACGCAACTTACGACGCGGGAGAAATTGACGCGACCCGCTCTCAGGGAAAAAAATATTGTAAAGATCTGTCTTCGGGCGATACGCAGTGTTACATGAAGTGATTCTCCGAGGATTGACAATTGACAATTTTATTATTTACAATTGGGTCAGGGTTAATAAAACAAATAAACAGAACAATAATATTAATTCATGCAAATTAGTGTCTCTTAAAAAATGAATATACGCGTTGGTTTTGGTTACGATGTGCACCCCCTCGGCGAAGGAAGAGAACTTTGGCTGGGCGGTGTTAAATTAGAATTTGACAAAGGATGCGTGGGCCACAGCGACGCCGATGTTTTAATTCACGCGATTTGCGATGCCCTATTGGGTGCAGCCAATTTAAGAGATATTGGTTTTCATTTTCCAAACACCGATCCAAAATACAAGGGTGCCGATAGTAAATTACTTTTAAAAGAAGTGGTGGCACTTTTAAAACAAAAAAATTATTTTATTAGCAATGTGGATGCCACTTTAAGTTTAGAAGCCCCAAAAATAAATCCTCATATAAAAAAAATGCAGGAAGTATTGGTTCCTATTTTAGAAGTTGATGCCGATGCGGTTTCAATAAAAGCCACTACCAATGAGGGGCTTGGCTACGTTGGTCGCGGCGAAGGGGTTAACGCTTATGCCGTAGCGCTTATCTACAAAAAATAAGAGGAGCCGTTTAACCTTTACCTATCACAAAATTAACACGGCCGTATTTTATTATTTGGTATCTTTACACTTATGAGGAAACTATTTTCCATACTATTTATTTGCGCTACGTTTCTTTTTAAAGGACAAGTGCTTAATTATTACTTCGGCAACATTCATTCACATACCGGATTTTCAGATGGTAATCAAGATTCGCTAACTTCAGGCATTAGTAATCCTACCGGTAGTTATGGCTTTGCTAAACTCTCGCAAAATTTTAATTTTTTAGGCATCTCAGAGCACAATCACTATTCAAGCAATAACAACCCGGGTTTTCAAATTCAAAGCTGGAACATTGGAAAGAATCAGGCAACAGCGGCAAACCAGGAAGGAACTTTTTTATGTTTATTTGGTATGGAATGGGGTGTTAGTTCAAATTACAACGGCCATGTTTTAGTTTATGGTTTTCCGCAATTGATCGGCTGGGAAACCGCTCCAATAAATTACGATGTGTTCAATGCCAAAACCGATTATGACGGATTATTTAAAAAAATAAAAAATCAGCCGGGTGCCTTTGCATGTTTGGCACATCCCCAAAATAGTGATTATACTACTGATGGAACATCGTCCACCGCATTGTTATACGGCAATTATAATTCCGCATACGATTCGGCAATTGTTGGCACACCTTTAAGAAGCGGCCTTTATAATACCACTTCCACCAATTACACTGCTTACCCTGCCGGAAATTATTTTGATTATTACAGAAAAATGCTTGCCAAAGGTTATCATTTGGGTATGACCTATGATCACGATAATCACAACACCACATTTGGCCGCGCTACCGGAGGCCGAATGGTAATAATTACTCCTACTCTAACTACCGCGGGTTTTTATTCTGCAATGCAGAACATGCATTTTTACGGAAGCGATGATTTTAACGCAAAAGTAGCTTTTACCATGAGCGGAAATATTATGGGTTCTATTTTAAGCGGTACAAATAATCCCGTTTTTAATGTAACGCATAATGACACTGACGGAGAATTGGCCGACTCTATAAAAATTTGGCGCGGTATAAGTAACGATGTTAATTTACCGCAAATAGTAAGTACCAATTTATTTAATAATACCCTTTCGTACACCGATAACACTATGCTTTCGGGGCCGCAATATTATTATTTTGCCGAAATTAAACAGGCCGATGGTCAGTGGATAGTTACTTCGCCCATTTGGTACACAAATACATTGGTACAAGGCGTTAAAGAAAATAAACCCGATCTGGAATTTAATTATTTTCCAAATCCTGTCTCACAAAAATTAAGTATCAGTACATCGCAAAGTGATAATTACAAGATCACAATCTTGGATGTTTCGGGCAGAGTTATTTTTGAAACTCATTTTTTTGAAAAAAGTTTTATGATCGATCTGTCACAATTTTCGGCAGGTATTTATTCTTTAAAGTTTGCCAATGCAAACGCATCGCTTACGCGTAAATTAATTATCGAGTAATTATCCAGCCGCTCTCCGTAACCGGTCATTGATCGCTCTTCCTAAACCTTCTTCCGGCAATAGTTCGCATATCACAACATCAACGTCGCTTTCATCCGCCATTCGTAAATATTTAAAAAGATTTATGGCCGCTTCCTTTAACGATCTTTGTTTTGATAGATTAAAAACG
>JANYBY010000190.1 GCA_025360565.1 Bacteroidota bacterium | reverse complement strand
ATTCGCCTTTCCCGAAATTGAGTACATCAAACAAACTTATACCGCCATTTGTAATTATTTTCAAATAGCCATTAACTCGGGGCAGGGGCATAGTGTTGATTTTGATATTGACAAAGTTTGTG
Organism: Bacteroidota bacterium; assembly: GCA_025360565.1. GTDB lineage: Bacteria > Bacteroidota > Bacteroidia > B-17B0 > Aurantibacillaceae > Aurantibacillus. The sequence continues at coordinate 2,153 of JANYBY010000190.1, read as the reverse complement.
CCAGTTATAGCCTGCAGCCTGTTTTGGTTTATAACAGCGTAAAATTTTTAGAAAAAGAAAATTATTTATCTTTTGTAGATTCGGGCTACGAGCCTTCTAAAGTTTATATCAACGCGGCTAAAGAAGATGTTTATGAGTTCCAACTAAAATCGCAAAAGTACGAACCGCTTATAAAAACTTTGTTGCGCAGTTACGGCGGTTTGTTCGAAAATTATGTTTTTATAAATGAAAAAGACCTGGCTTACAGGGTAAAAACGAACCAAACTACCATCACCGAACAATTACAGTTTTTAAACGACCAAAAATTATTATCCTACATTCCCCAAAGTAATATCCCAAAATTAATTTTTTTGCAGGATAGGGTCAACTCAAAATTTCTTGAATTTGATCCGCAAAATTACCATCGTTTAAAAGAATTGTACCTCTTAAAAATAAATTCGGTAATTAATTATACCAATAACAACAAACTTTGCAGGCAGGTTCAGCTCTTAATGTATTTTAACGAACACAATTATGCCGATTGCGGATATTGTGATGTTTGCCTTGGCAACAAACCAAAGGACCTTGGCAAAGTAAAAAAGAAAATTGTAAGCTTGCTCCAAAAACAAACTCTGCATTTAAATGAGCTCAAAGAAAAAATGAAAAGTTTTAATGATGAAGTTTGGATCAGGGCTCTTAACGACCTGGTGGACGACGATGTTGTAAAAGAGGGTGAAGAGGGGTATTGGTTGAGGTAGATTTAAGTAAAAGATATTAGTTATTGTTACCCCTTGCTGAGAAAGAAGGAAACACCGACTCAGCAAAAGGACAAATTATTCTTTAGTAAGAAGTGAAAATCATTCTGTCGAGGATTAAAACGCATGATTAAAAATCCAGCGGATCGAGGTCACATTGGTTATTTGAATTATTATTCGGAAATTAGTACAAATGCTTTAAGGCATATTTAATAATAAGTTGATTTGTTATATAACCCATCCGCTAAAATGAAAATACTCTTCTGTTTGATTGGATTATTTATTGGAGTAAAAAATCTTAAAGCTTACGAGGTAAAATTAACAGGTTCCGTTTTTAAAGGGGAGAGGTACGAGTTTGCATTTGCAAAATTTATTGACGCCCGCTTAAATTATAATAAACCTGTTGGATATACGCGAATGGGTGTCTCGAACCGAGTTGAAGAATTAGTGCTTAACAAAAAATTCAATGAATACTGCGATTCAGTATTCAACATAAAGGGCATAAAGTATGAGGGACGTATAAAATTAATCCCGGTATTCACCCAAATCACTATACAAGAAACGCACAGCGGTGGAGATGAATTTAGCAATGTTTCTCTAGCGATGGATTTTTATAAGATCGAGGGTGACTCCTGTTTTTTATATTATAGTTCTTTTACAAAAGTGAATTCGGTAAACGGTTTTGATATTACAAAAAAACACGGTAAGAACCTTTCAACAGCCATTTCGGTTATCTTCTCCAATTTAAATGTGTTTGTTTCACAAGAATCACCACTTATTAAACCTGCAAAAATAAGTATTGGTCAATTAAGAGATACGCTTGAAATTATGAATAATACTTTTCATGACGCGCCATTGAAAGAAGGAATTTATTTTAGTTGCAGGGATTTGATAAACAATGAACCCTCAGCGGACTTTGCGGATCTAATTTCTAATGTAGATACATCCAAAAATGAATTATTTTTTAGTGAAAGCACAATTTTTTTCCGTAGAAATTATTTTTTTGCTTTTGTGAAAAAAAACACCCTTTATGTTCATTTAAAGGACCTAACTTATCATAGGGCAAACATTGATAAGAGAAACAGACTCGCTTATTTTAAAGATCTAAAAAGAACCCGGGCAAGTATTGGTGCCGGAATTATATCGGCCGGCCTGGCCGGTTTGTTTGGTTTGTTAGGAGCCGCAATTGGCAAATCAATAATGGAAACTTTAAGTAAAGAAGAAATGGTCGAAAGATTATATCTCGATATGGAAAATGGCGTAATCGATATTAATCCTTAAAAAACTTAGCTGCCGCCGAACCGCTATTCGTTTTTATTTTGTAAAAATAAATGCCAGAGTTTAATCCCGAAAGATCAACCGCACTCTTTGTTCCGTTCTCAAAAATCGTTTTCAATATTTCTTTTCCGGAAAGGTCAT
>JANYBY010000161.1 GCA_025360565.1 Bacteroidota bacterium | reverse complement strand
AATTGTTACAGTGTAAGTAAAATGAAACATGTTGCCTGGTTTGTGGCAACGCCGGTGCAGGAATATTTTTTTAAGCAGCACAGTTTATTTTACCGATCGCTGCCCGATTATTTACCCGGATGCATGAGCGAAACAAACGCGCATCAATTAGAAATTGTTTATCCTAAAAATGATGTAAAAATTTATGTACCCATTGATGAAACCGGAAAACGAAGCCGATGTATTTTTCAGGCCACACATAAAAACCCGGGCGCCATTTTATTTTGGTATTTGGATAAAGAATATATTGGCAGCACCCAAAAATACCATCAGCTTTCGGTTTTGTCGGAAAAAGGTAAACACGAATTAAGCATTACCGATAATTTTGGCGAAACACGTAAATGTAGTTTTGAGTTGATTGATAAATAGCTAATACCAAATATAATTTCGGAAGTTGCGCCAGGGACACGTAAGGCTTGGTTCTTTTGGGGCGATGCCTCTTTTATCGCCTCAAAAAACCGTAGCGAAGCGAAGCCTGAAGGGGCCCGCCCGGGCGCCCAAAATAAAATATCGAAAAGATGGCACAATTAAAATAAGGAAAGGAGGTTAAACTCACTCATTCTACACCCATTTAGACTCATTCAAACATTCGATAAACTATGGCTATTTGGCGTTTTGACTTTTCTTGAATATATTCGTGAATCTTATAAAAAAATCATGAAAAAAATCTACATTTCGCTTGTTTTCAGTTTAATTTTAAGCACAACTAATTTTTCGCAAAACGCGGTTGATTGTGCAGTTCAGATCGGGGCTAGCATTCAATTATCGCCTCCAACAATTACCTTAAGTTGGGTTGGCAATGCAACCACCACCAATTATAATATTTATCGAAAATTAAAGACCGGAACTAACTGGGGCTTTTCAATTGCTGCTTTATCGGGCACGGTAAATCAATACGTTGACAACACCGTTTCTTCAGGCGTTTCTTACGAATATAAAATTGTAAGAACCGGCAGCGGATACAATGGCTGGGGTTATATAAACGCGGGAATGGAAATTGCCGAAACTGCCGACAGAGGAAAATTAATTTTAATGATCGATAGCGCTTATGTTTCAACCCTATCAAACGAAATAAAAAGATTACAGGATGACCTGGAAGGTGACGGTTGGAAAGTGTTAACACATTATGTTTCTAATTTAGGTTCGGTTACACATGTACGCTCACTAGTTCAGGTGGATTATAATCTTGACCCTACAAATACGAGAGCGTTATTTATTTTTGGTCATGTACCGGTGCCTTATAGCGGAAACATCAATCCCGACGGGCATCCCGACCATTTAGGAGCATGGCCAACAGATTCGTATTACGGAGATGTGAATGGAACATGGACCGATGTTTCGGTAAATACAACAACACCTTCGCCATTAAGAACACAAAATATTCCCGGCGATGGAAAATTTGACCAAAGCGTTTTACCAAGCGGATTGGAACTGCAGGTTGGCCGTGTTGATTTTAGGAACATGCCAACATTTACATTAACGGAGCAACAATTATTAAAAAATTATTTAGACAAAGATCACGATTACCGCAAAAAGGTTTTTACCGTTACAAAACAAGCTGTAGTGGATGATAATTTTGGTTATATGAGCGGAGAAGCGTTTGCCGCAAGCGGATATAATAATTTCGCCGGATTAGTTGGCTCATCAAGCGTTACCGCCGGTGACTATTTTACAAGCATGACAGGAACCGCAAGCTGCCTTTGGGCTTATGGTTGCGGAGGCGGAACCTATAACAGCGCCGGTGGAATTGGCGCAACTTCAAATTTTGCAAGTGCAAATTTACAAGGTGTTTTCTCAATGTTATTCGGAAGTTATTTCGGCGATTGGGATTCGCAAGATAATTTTTTAAGAGCTCCGCTCGCACAAGGAAAAATTTTAACCAATATTTGGTCGGGCCGTCCGCATGTTCAATTTCACCACATGGCACTTGGCGAAAATATTGGTTACGGTATGTGGCTCACACAAAATTACCAGGGGCCGTTGTACTTTCCGAATATTTATAACATTCAAGGCAGCTGGGTTCACATGGGCGGCTTAATGGGCGATCCAACTTTAAGAAACGATGTTGTTGCACCTGTATCAAATGTTGTTGCAACCAGAATCGGAAATAATTGTAACGTTAGTTGGTCGGCAAGTACACAAACAAATATTATCGGATATAATATTTACATGAAAAACGACACCAATAAAAATTATGTAAAAATTAACGCGAACCCTATCGCAGGAACAACTTATACGGATGTTTGTATGTTATATCCGGGAATTTACAAATACATGGTACGTGCATTAAAATTAGAAAATACAGCAAGCGGTACGTATTATAATTTAAGTGAAGGCATTGCCGATACTGCATTAAATACAAATTACCTGATCGTAAAAGCGCAGTTCTCAAACGCTTTAGTTACCAATACGGTAACATTTACAAACACGTCTACAAATGCCACCGCTTCGTCGTGGACATTAGGAAACGGCGCTTTCAGCAATGTTACCAACCCTGTTGGCACGTATACTGCAAACGGAAGTTATACTGTTACGTTGATCGCGTCTAACGGTTGCGATGCAGATACAACAACAACTGTTATAAATATTAACGCTGTTGGGTTAAAAGAATTAAATTTAAGTTCACACTCGTTTAATTTTTATCCGAATCCCGCCAACACCGAAATTACTTTGAGTAACGATGGTTGCGAAAACTGTTCGATTGTAATTTATAACTACGAAGGAAAACAAGTTTACAACAAAACAAATGTAAGCGACAAGGTTAAAATAAATGTAACTGAATTTAACCGCGGTTTATACTTAATTAAATTGGTTGACAAGGAAAATAAATCCTTCAGCAAACGATTAGTGATCGATTAATTGATCTTTAATAAAACAAAAAGCCCGGGGAAAACCTCGGGCTTTTTTTATTAGCAGTATTTTCCCCAGTTTTGCTGCGAGGAATTGTTTTAATTAAAACCTTGCCCTTGTTTTGGCTTTTCGTTTATTCAGCTCAACACTTTTGTTTTTTGGATATTTAACCGAGTAGGTCAGAATTATTTTTCGTGATTCATCGGGTCCAAGCGATAATTTCCATTTTAACTGCCCGGTTAAAATATTGTTTTCCGCTTTCGATAACTCTATAGCGTCTACAATTATTTCGCTGTTTTGCGAAACCGGCAGCTGGTCTTCCAATTCAATTTGAATAGGTGCCTTATGATTATTTTTTACAATTATTTCATATGAGTAAGTAATTTTTCGGCTGGTTCCCGCACTACGCTCTTTATTAAAATCTTTTAATTTGTTGCGTGTTACCACAATTTTTTTATCTCGGCCAAATGATAAACTTAAGGTGTCTTCCACACTTTTAGTGTTGATGTATGATTGGCCAACGAACGTTCCGGCTAGGTAAACATTTGCAGGG